>NZ_JARWNC010000037.1:0-205493 GCF_029854675.1 Akkermansia sp. N21169
CAGTTCGGAGCGGGGCTGAGCGTTCCCGTAGGAGTGAACGGCACAATCTTTGCGGAGGCGAACACGGAACTCCGCAGCGGAGCGACCTGGGCGAGCGGCTCGCTGGGTTACCGGTACAACTTCTGATTGGAAGTCGGAAGACAAGAAAACAGGAGTCCGTCTTTCCCGCGTGGGGAAGGCGGGCTCTTTCTATAAGGAATAGGGGAAAAATTGAATTATCGACTCAGAATACGAAAAGATTATCGATGAAAAAAAGGAGCTGTCCGCACAAGCGAAACAGCTCCTTGAAAAATTCGAAGTTAGAGAGGGAATTTTACAGACCTTTGGCCTTCATGGCTTCAAGGAGTGCGAGACCCATTTGGGCTGGGGTATTGGCGATAACAATACCGGCATCTTTCATGGCTTCCTGCTTGGCGGCAGCCGTACCCTTGCCTCCGGCGACGATGGCACCGGCATGTCCCATGCGGCGTCCCTTGGGAGCGGTAGCTCCTGCAATGAATCCGGCGACGGGTTTTTTGCAATTGGCCTTGATCCATTCAGCCGCTTCTTCTTCTTCGGAGCCTCCGATTTCACCGATCATAATGAAAGCATCGGTGTTGGGATCTTCCGTGAAGAACTTGGCAGCATCAAGGTGAGTCATGCCGTGGACGGGGTCTCCGCCGATACCAATGCACATGCTTTGGCCCATGCCGAGATTGGTCACTTGCCAGACAGCTTCATAGGTGAGCGTGCCGGAGCGGGAAACGATGCCGATGCGGCCGGGCTTGAAAATGTAGGCCGGCATGATGCCGATCTTGCACTTGTCGGCCGGATTGACAATACCGGGGCAGTTAGGACCGATGAGGGTGATGTCCTTGCCTTCGATGAATTGCTTGACCTTTTGCATATCCTGGACCGGAATGCCTTCCGTAATGCAGACGATCAGCTTGATGCCGGCGTCGGCAGCTTCCATGATGGCGTCGGCAGCAAAGGGCGGGGGAACGAAAATCATCGTAGCGTTGCAGTCCGTCTTGGCTTTGGCCTCTTTGACGGTGTCGAAAACGGGGACTTTACCTTCGAAGATTTGTCCTCCTTTGCCAGGGGTAACGCCGGCGACGAGATTGGTGCCGAAGTCCATGCAGTTTTTGGCGTGGAAAGCGCCGGCGCTGCCGGTAATACCCTGGACGACCAGACGGGTGTTCTTGTCAATGAGAGTAGTCATTGTCGTATAAAATGGGATAAGGTTGTTTACTTGGCGGCTTCAACTGCTTTTTGAGCGGCGGTGTCGAGGTCGTCGGCGGAGATGATGGAGATGCCGCTTTCAGCAAGGATCTTCTTACCGATCTCGACATTGGTTCCTTCCAGTCGGACAATAAGGGGAATCTTCATGTCGATTGTTCTTGCAGCAGCAACGATGCCCTGTGCAATGACATCGCAACGCATGATGCCACCGAAGATGTTGACGAGAATAGCCTTGACGTGAGAATCGCTGGTCAGGATGCGGAAAGCGTTCGTAACCATTTCTTCCGTGGCACTGCCTCCTACATCGAGGAAGTTGGCGGGGGAACCGCCGTAATATTTGATAATGTCCATCGTAGCCATGGCAAGTCCGGCTCCGTTGACCATGCAGCCGATGTTGCCGTCGAGGCCGATGTAGTTGAGGTTGTACTTGTCGGCTTCGACTTCGCGAGGATCTTCTTCGGAAGTATCGCGCATTTCAACAATTTCCGGATGACGGAAGAGAGCGTTGTCGTCAAAGTTGAATTTGGCGTCGAGGGCGACGATGCGGTCGTCAGTGGTGACGACGAGAGGGTTGATTTCCACCATTGAGCAATCCAGGGAGGCGAAAAGCTTGTAGGTGTTGGTGATCAGCTTGGTGGCCTGGCGAATCAAAGCGCCGGTAAATCCAAGGGAACAGGCAACGTCCAGAGCCTGGAAGGGGAGGATTCCCAGAGCAGGATCAATGTAAACTTTCAGAATGGCTTCGGGAGAATTCTTGGCGACTTCTTCGATGTCCATGCCGCCTTGCTGGCTGGCTACGATCACGGGGCACTTGCGGGCACGGTCCTGAAGGATAGCGAAGTAGCATTCCTTCTTAAGATCGACAGCTTCGGCAACCATGACGGTCTGCACGAGCTTGCCGACTTCACCGGTTTGCTTGGTGACCAGAACCTGATTGAGCATTTTTCCGGCAACTTCGCCTACTTCTTCAGCAGACTTGACGACATGAACGCCGCCCTTGAAGCCGTTTTTGAATGTTCCTTTGCCACGACCTCCGGCATGCACCTGAGCTTTGACTGCGAACTGGTTCTGTGCCATTTTCCTGGCGACTTCAACCGCCTGTTCCGGAGTGGTAACGGCAATGCCTTGTGGGGTAGCTACTCCAAATCTCTCAAAGAGTAGTTTTGCTTGGTATTCGTGAATATTCATGACGAGTAGGCCAATAGGCCGATAATTGCGGAAAAATTTTATGACCTTGGGCACCCCTGGTCAAGGAACAATGAATTTTATTTTCAATTTTTTACCAAAACGGCATATATTCGTCGTCGTCCACGGAGGAGACCCCCTCTGCATGTCAGCTTTGTTCTTCCTGCTTGACTCGGAAGAATGTACATGGGAAGAGGTGGGAAGCAGTGATTTCGGATTATCCAGGATAGGTTCCGGGGGTGTTTTCCTGTAAATCACATATGTGTTCCGTTTTTCCTATGAAAATATACCGTCCCAGCGATCGAGAATTCGACCGAATGAAGAAGGCCATGAACAGGCGGGCTATTCCCGAACAGGGAGTCCGCGAAGCCGTAGCCGGCATTATTTCGGAAGTAGCCAGCCGCGGCGATGCCGCGCTGGTTGATTATTCCTTGCGTTTTGACAAGGTGCATCTTACTCCGGCAGCAATCCATGTGACGGAGGAAGAACTCGCTGAGGCGGAAGCTGCCGTGCCCCTTTCTGTCAAAGAAGCTATCGCGATGGCTCTTTCCAATATTGCCTATTTCGCATCCCAGAGCTGCCGCAAGGACTGGAAGGGATACAATAATCAGGGGGTGGAAGTCGGTGAACGTTTTGTTCCGTTTGGACGCGTCGGCATTTACGTACCCGGAGGCAAGGCTCCTCTCGTTTCTACTTCAATGATGACCGGAGGATTCGCCAAAGCCGTCGGGGTGCCGGAAATTGTTGCAGCAACTCCATGCGGACCGGACGGTAAGGTAAATCCGTCACTCCTGTATGCCTTAAAGGCTTCCGGAGCCACGGAAATCATCAAGATCGGAGGGGCACAGGCCATCGCAGCCCTGGCTCTCGGCACGGAAACAGTGGCTCCTGTGGAGAAGATTTTTGGTCCCGGCAACAAGTTTGTGGTGGAAGCCAAGCGCCAGCTCGTAGGGGCGGTGGCCATCGATTTGCTTCCCGGCCCCAGCGAAGTCATGGTGCTGGCGGATGACTCGGCCGATCCCGAATTTCTGGCTGCGGATTTACTGGCCCAGGCGGAACACGGCCCGGATAGCGTCGTCGTATTTGTCACGGATTCCGAACAACTTCTGGAATCCGTCAATGCGGAAGTAGAACGCCAGGCTGCCCTCCTGAGCCGCGGTGCGATTATCCGGACAGTGCTGGACGACCATGCATACGGCTTCCTTGTCGGCGACATGAAGGAAGGAGCTGCTCTCGTGAATGATTTCGCTCCAGAGCACTTGGTACTCGTCGTGAAGGACGAAGAGGAAATACTCGATTCCATCCGTACGGCAGGCGCAATTTATGCCGGAGCCTATTCCACAGTTGCCTGCGGAGACTTTCTGGCAGGGCCCAGTCACACTCTCCCGACGGGAGGGGCAGGGAAGTCGTTTTCCGGGTTGCGGGCCGATCAGTTCCAGCGACGCACGAGCATTGTCCGTATGACGCCGGAATCTGCCGTTAAGTCCGCTCCTTTCGTGGCCGAATTCGCTCGTGTGGAAGGTCTTGACGCCCACGGACATTCCATGGAAGTCCGCGCGTTGCGCGCTTCTCAAGACTAAACGCGGAGAAAGGGAGTTTCCTCGGAGATTCCTTTTATTCTTTCCAGAGGGGCAAGCGTTTTTTTCATCCGTTCCCGGCGTACCGCATAGTCGCCGGGAACGGATATTTGTTGTTAGCCTAGATTTTCTCGTTCGTGGATCTTCATTTTTCTCAAAACCAGGTGAATGAAGAGCCACACCCCGCTTAAGACGCAAATGAGGTTGCAACAAGAGGCCAAGAGCCAGATCCCCACAAAGGCCGGCAGAAGGAGAATGCCAGTCAGACGCCAATAGAGGTTCTCATTCTCGTACTGAGCGAACGGGGAAAGAGGCAGAAAGGTGACGAAATCCAATAGTAAATCAAGCAACATGATGGAATAAACGAAAAACTCCATTCTATATGCTTTATTTCGAGAATCAAGGTAGATAATATCTAGCACTTCTATGATGAACTTCCTAAAAATTACCGTCTTATTCCTACTTTGCCATTCAGGTGTCATAGCCGGGAACAAGCCTTCTGCCGAGATTCCGTTTGAGTTGGGACCGGCTAGTCGCATTTACGTGAAATGCCAGGTGAACGGAAGCCGGGAATTGCGTTTCCTGTTCGATACGGGTGCCACGGATATGGTGATCAATTCCAATATTTTGGATAAGGACGTGAACATGGATTTTGATTCATCCGTTGTCAATTATGGAGCTACCGGTTCTAATGAGATCCGGTCCGGCAGCAGCAACAGTTTCAAGGTCGGCATGATGGCGTTTACAAAGGTGCCTTTCATCGCCATTCCCTATGCCAGGGATCAGTGGGATGGGGTGTTGGGATTGTGGTTTATCCGCCGGCAGGTAACGGAAGTCAATTACACGGACCGGAAGATTTATTTTTATTCCAACGGTTCTTATATTCCTCCCCGTAATGCCATTCGATTGAAGGTGGAATATGTTATGGGTATTCCTGTCGTTCCTGTCGACGTCACGGTGAATGGACGGGAATACAAACTCAGACTATCGGTAGATACGGGGTCTGACAGGGTTCTGGATCTCAATTCTCCCTTTGTGAACCAGCACGGTTTGCTGGGCACTCAGAAACCGTTTGCCATTTCGGTCATTTCCAGTTCCGATTCGAATAGCGGAAGGCTCGAAAACGTGATTTTCGATGGCATCCGACTCGGAGAGCTCAATCTGCCCCTCATCCCGGGAGCCTTTTCCACCGTCAAAAGCGGTATACAAAGCATTGCGGAAATGGACGGAGTAATGGGCAATAATCTGCTCAAGAGGTTCAATCTCGTATGCGACCTGCAGGCGGGTTATATTTATCTGATTCCCAACAATCTTTTGTATTCTCCTTTTTACGATTCTCTAAGCGGCATGAATGGACTTTGAGATTCATCCGGCTGTGTGCCTCATTTAATTCGCAGGTGAACCGTATTGGGCATTGAACAGGTAGATGATTTATGGAAACTAAAGAACGTGTCAGGCAGGAATCAAGACCATTTGTTTGAAGCTTCATGGAAGCTTTGCGTCCTGATATCCCTGTTGCTCCATTTAGGAGGCATCGGTTTGTTGAGTGTCGTACCTCTGCCAGAGATGACCATGGATCAGAGGAAGGGGGGGCAATCCCGTTCCATGAAGGTGGCCGTGTCTCCTTCCATGGTGAAGAAGGTTCCCTTGAAGGATCGTACCCAACAAGAGGCTGCCGAAGAGGAGGAAAAGAAACGGCGGCGGCGTTTTGTCAAGACCTCCGCAGAACAGGAAACTCAGGAGGAATTGAAGAAATCTTCATTTGTCGGCGAACGACGCACAAAAGCCTCGGGAGGTCCCAAGGCTCCTGACGACATACGCGAGATGCCGGCTCAGGACGGTATTGAACCCCGGTTTGAAGGAGATCTGATCCTGTTTGATCAGGATCGCCAGGATGGAGACCTTGAACATGAGAAGAAAGGCAACCCCTCGCGGAATCCCCGTGTGGCGGTACAACGTATAATACCCCGCCGTGAACCTTCCCGGCAGGAACAACCCATTGCCCAAAACCAGCAACAAGTCCAGGCGATACCTTCCTTGCAGCAGCCTATTTTCCCTGTTCCTCCAACCCAGACGGCCGATTTATCCAAAGCGGATCCCGCTCTGAAGGATCGTCCGTCCGATCAGTCCCAGGCTGACAGCAACAGAGTCGATACCCGCAATAATACTCCACAGGATATCAAAACCCCGGAAGATGTCTCCGAGATGAATCCCCAATCCCGTCGCAATTCCCGCGAGCTGGCAGCCCGGGAGAATACAACCGATGGCGAGACTGCCGGGGAAGGAACACAAAAGGGGGCACTTAAGGATGTTCCCCGTCGCCAGGACAGCCGTACTGACAGCAACAACCGCAACGAGTCGAAATTTGATCGCAAGGAGTCCCTGGCAGAACTGATCGGCAAAGCCATGGAACCTATGGCAAGCGTCATGCACAACGAACGCATGATGCCCATGCCCAAGCCGGAAGCATCGAAAAATGCAGGAGGAGGGGCGGCCCCGATGCCGGCAATATCCCCCAGCGGTGCATCCGGAGCGGCGGCGGCAATTCCTCTTCCGGTAGAACAGGTTGAAACAGGCAGTTCCAAAGCACAGAAACGCGTGTATTACGATCCGGCTTTTGCCCCGGATTCCCAACCCGGATTCCGGACATTTGAACGTAAAACAAAAACAAGCGGGCGCTTTAGTTTCGGCCACCGGGCTTCCATGGATGTCGATGCGACGCCTACGGGGCGTTACATGGCCATGGTGTACCGTGCCATAGCAATTTCCTGGTATGCCCAGTGCGACCGGAATCGCGATATGATTGTGACGGGAACAGTTCATATCCGCATTTGGCTGGATGACCAGGGAAAGATCGTATCCATTCGGGAACTGGCGAGGGAAGGCGCCAGCGTCGCTCAAAAATCCTTTACCTTTGTTGCTATCCAGGAAGCTCCCATTCCTCCGATGCCACCTGATGTGCGAGACAAACTGATTGGCGGCAAGATGGAACTGTACTTTGATTTCTTCTTTTAATTTTACCCACGACAAACACTTATTTATGAATACGATTCAAGATATTGCGCGATTCTTCAACGAGGGCGGCTGGTTCATGTATCCACTGGCCTTGTGTTCCATCATTCTGGTAGCGGCAGTCGTTCACAGGATGATCAACATCCGTTCCTCGCGGATTGCGCCTCCGGCATTGATGGCTATGGCGGAAAAGTGCATAGCTGGTGGGGAATCCACAGACCGACTCCTCCGGTCGGTACAGGGGGGACGTTCGCCTCTGGCCCGGCTGATCCGTTTTGTGCTGGAGAGTGAAACGACGGATGCCGAATCCCTTTCCAAGATGGTCGAGGTGAAGGCGCGCGAAGAGTTTGTGCGCTTGCAATCCGGGCTTCCTCTGCTGGATATGATCATCATGATTGCTCCCATGTTCGGGATTCTCGGCACGGCATCCGGTCTCGTGATCGTCTTCAGCGTTTTCGGAATGGACGACAACAGCGGAAACATTGCCCGCGGCATTGCCAATGCCTTGAATACGACCATTGCCGGTTTGGCAATCGCCACCCCGGCTGTGATTGCCAACGTATGTTTTGCCCGTCAGATGGAACGCGTTTCCTCGTCCATGGAAGTGGTGATCTCCGAATTGGTTGCCCGTCGTTTTGTCCAATAATCGCCATCTTGCCGGATCACTATGCAATTCTATCGGAAAAGAGCCGTCTCAGCTTCGGTGCCTATTGTGCCGATGATTGACATTCTCACGATTTTGCTCATCTTCTTCATTGTCCATACGCAATGGAAAAAACCGCAGCACCTGTTGAAAATCGATGTCCCCGGAGTGGAATACATCGAAGGCGAACAATCGGCGGAACGACGCGGCGTCTTGGCTGTTTCCGCCGGTTCCGTGATTACTCTGGACGGGCAGGAAGTACCGCTGGAGAAACTGGCGGGAGCTCTGAAAACCTATTGCGAAGCCAATCCCGATAAAAAACTCCAGCTGGATGTGGACAAGGGCGCTTCATTTGGCACGATTGTCCGCATATGGGATACGCTGACGGCTGTTGGGGTTGACGCCAAAGAAGTTCCTGCCAGAATCGAAATCCAACAGGGCAACTAAAGCATTTGTCCCTATTACGCATTGTTTTCCCCTTTTATACCTCCCATGCTTCTCGAAATTGTACAATACGGCCATCCGACATTGAGACAAAAATGCCGTCCTGTAGAACATATTGATGATGATCTGAAGGATCTGGTCAGCAATATGCTCGAAACCATGTACGCAGCAGATGGCGTCGGCCTGGCCGCACCCCAGGTCAATGTCCCTATCCAGCTTATATGCATCGACATTCCTTCAGACGAAGACTCCGTCACTCTGCTGAAGGTGGACGGAGAGGATAAAAAGCTGGAAGATATCATGCCGCTTTCCTTCATCAATCCCACGTTGGAGCCTTATGGAGAAATGGAACCCTGTCAGGAAGGCTGCCTGAGCGTCCGTAAAGTCAGAGCTTCCGTCATCCGTCCCAAGAACGTCCGAGCTACGGTGACCCTGTTGGACGGCAAAACGGTGACAATCGATTGCAACGGTCTTTTGGCCCGTTGTTTCCAGCATGAGTGCGACCACCTGAACGGAGTTCTGTTTGTGGAGAGGGTTTCTTCCGCTCAACGCTTGACCCTGAAAGGTAAGTTGAGGCGGATTTTTGGTTGATCATTACTAAGAGACTGCTTTCCCCCAGTTGCTTGTTCTAAAAAACGGCTGTTTCCTTGAATTGGAAACAGCCGTTTTAGTTCATTAAAACGAGTCAGAAACGCTTATTCGTCACTGCCAGGAGCGTCATCTCCGGGAACGGGAGGAGCATCGTTGCCGGGATGCGGATGGTGTCCACGGCGGCCACCGCGTTTGCCGCGCTCACCTTGATCTCCTTTAGCCTTGCGTTCGGCACGTTTGGCCTGGATGGCCTTTTTGACGTCTGCTTTCAACGCTTCCTTTTCGGAATCGGAGAGGATGCCGTCCTTGTCGGTGTCGTACTTTTCCATGATCAGGTCGTGACCGAGCATCATGACGGGATCCATTGCTCCACCGCGACGGGGCCCATTGGGAGAACCCGGGCGACCTTCACCGCCACGAGTTCCGCGACGTCCTTCTCCCATACCTGGGCGTTGGTCACGGCTGTTCTTCCAATCTTCGGCACGAGCCTTCTTTTCTTCATCGGAAAGCTTGCCGTCGCCGTCCTTATCGTACTTTTTCATCATTTCGGCACGACGTTCTTCCATTTTTTTGACCGCTTCGGGATGAGCCTTGGCCCAGTCGTCGCGCATACTCTGACGTTCTTCACGGGAGAGTTTGCCGTCGCCGTCCTTGTCGTACTTTTTCATCATTTCATCGCGGCGGGCTTTCATGCGTTTGTCGATTTCGGCTTTAACTGCGGCCTTTTCTTCGTCGGAGAGTTTGCCGTCCTTGTCGGTGTCGTACTGTTCAAGGACGAGCTGTTCACCGATGATGAACATGCCCATCTGTTCCGGATTCATACCGGGACGCTGGGGACGTTTACCCTGACGGCCTTCATGGTGGCGAGGTGCATCACCGGGTGGCGGTGTAGCGGGAGCTTCATCCTGGGCGAAAGCGCAGGGAGCGGCGATGGCGAATGCCATGGCAAGCAATATGTTCTTCTTCATAATTGTATGCAGTGAATTAGGAGGGGATTAATATGGGTTGAAAAGCTAGAGGAATGGAAAGGTATTCCACGTCAATGGCTTTCATAATCCTTAAACACTGGATGCAAAAAAAAGTTGCAACTGAATTTCATTTTTCCCGGAAGAGAGGACCGGAAAGAACCATTCAGAAACGTCAGAAAATGGTCATGTTCGTCCCCTCGGGAACGAGATCGAAAAGATCGATCATATGGTCGGGAGCCAACCGGATGCAGCCATGCGAGGCCGGGGTTCCCAAAAGATCCTCTCTGTTGGTTCCATGTATGTAAATGTATCTATCCCAAGTATTTGCGTTATCCGGATCAAGTCCTTCCAGGCGCATGATCCGGGACATGATGACATCATCATCTCCTTCTTGAACATCATCCGGCCAAATGCCGCAAGGAACCCGTCCCCGAAAGACGGTTCCCGGGGGACAACCTTCTCCGATTTTTTTTGCAATGCGAAAGCGTCCGGTAGGCGTCTTGTTGGAACCGGGAAGGCTTCCCGTACCATTGCGAGCGGTTGAAACGGGATAAAGGCGGACGAGAGATCCGTCCTCAACCTGTTCGAGGCGCAACCATTGCCTGCGGACGGAAACGCGGATACGGAAGGGGGATGCCGTCTGTTCCATAGATCAACTCCAGGATGATTGGATAGAGGCCAATTGTTCCGGAGAGACCCTATCCTGCAAGCGGCTTGCCATGCGGGCGTAATATTCCGGGATAGTCCACCCGTGAAGGTTCTGGACGGCTTCTCCTTTGAAAAGCCACGAAGGAATCGGGATAATTACGTCCAGGACTTCGCCGGTGCGGGAAGGCATGCCCGTGAGGCATGCCGTTACGGCATCCGCCAGGTCGGCGCGGGTTTCCAGCACGTCAAGAAGCCAGCTGCAGCTCAAGGCATTGGGCGTGGCTGTGGATTCTTTCAGTAACCGGGCCAGGCGGTTGTCGGGCAGGGAAGAGGAAATCCGCTGCAGGTAAGGCATGAAACGCAAGTCGGCCAGGCTCATGATCGTATCCAGCATGGCAATGGGGCTTCTTTCTTCCACGGGAGGACTACAGATAAGACGAACGAGTTCTGCCGCTCCGGGGAAGCGATCCGCTTCGGAGGATGGCGCCAGCGTCAGGGCGAGGAAGGCCGCCTGACGGCGAATGGACGGATTGGCATCGGCTACTGCAAATGGGAGCAGGGCCCTCCAGCCGTTACCCTGCCTCTGGCGGACAAACTGGGATAGCTGCATGGCGCATCGGGAACGGGCTTCGTCCGAACAGTTGGTCTCAAAGAGAGTGTAAATTTCAATTCCTTCCTGCAGGCGGTTTGTCTCATTACAAGTAACAAGACCATAGGCAATCATGGCAAGCGGCCATTGGTCAGGACCAATTTCCGAGCGACGCGGGGGATCCAGCACAAGGGCTGCAAGACGTTTGATTTCGGAGAGGGAATTAGTTTGGTCTTGGTAAAGTCCCATGGAGTGAATTGCTTGTTGAAATTAGATGGTGCGCCCGACAGGAATCGAACCTGCATGCCTTGCGGCACCAGAGCCTAAATCTGGCGCGTCTACCAATTTCGCCACAGGCGCACGAAAACTTGCGCATACTTTAGCGAAAGTCCGGGTAAAAGCAAGAATTTCGGGATCGGAACAATCGTTCGGCTTCAACAAAAGTTGTTCGATTCAGGGAAAAAGTCCTTTCCTCTCCCGGGTGGATGTAGTAGAAACGGGCAGACGAACCATGAATCAGGAGTTTTTTTCAATTCTAATCCAGGTGGTGGCTGCCTTCGGGTTTACGGGTTTTATCCTTGTTGCAAGCGTTCTTGCCGGGAAGCGGGCCCAGCACCGTACTCCGGCCGATGTCCCCTATGAATGCGGTATGATCCCGATCGGAAGCGGGGCTCCGATGTTCTCCGTGAAGTACTACATTGTGGCGATGCTGTTTCTGGTATTCGACATTGAAGTCGTATTCCTCTATCCGTGGAGCATCAATTTCCGTGATCTGGTTATCCACAATGCCGACGCATTCATTTCCATGACTGTTTTTCTGGGCGTTTTGGCTGTTGCCTATGCCTATGCTCTCGGCAAGGGAGTCCTTGTCTGGCATCGCGATCCCAAGAACTAAGTTCTACTCCTCATTTGTTTTCCTTCATGAAAAAATCCCCGGTGCCGGATATGGCATCGGGGATTTTTTCATGAAGAGAGAATTTTCGGTAGCGAATGCACCGGGGAAAGCTGAATCAGATAATCGCCAGGAAGAGTTTGAATATCAACCCCAGGGAAAAACCAGCCAGCAATCCGGTAATGATCTGCTTGCCTCCACTGATATTTTGGATGCGGAAAATGTCGGACGATGCCATGATAATAAAACAGCTGAGAGCAAGGAAAACCAAGCTGGTCACGGTTGTGATAAATGGAACAGCCAGAATCCCGAATATATGGAGGCCGATCCAATCTATGGCGTTCAAGATAACCAAGGCGGAGATGATCCGTAAGGACATGAGAATTCCGCAGACCAAGCGGTATTCCTGATCCAGAAGAACTCCGCATATCTTCGTTAGCACCCAGCCATGGGCAACAACGCTCAACCCGATAATCAAGGGCAGTTTGAACATGACGGGCCATGCTCCCCAGCTGGCGATGAAGAAAAAGGTCGATAGAACGGAATAAACCAAACCGTAAAAAGCAATTTTCTTTCCGTCCAGAATCAGTTGTCCATCCGGGGTAGAATCCTCCGGTTGGTAGCCGGCGGCCAGTACCTTGTAGCGTTTCCACAGAAACCAGGCCGGAATGGAACCAACCATGGGGATTAAATCCAAGGCACAGGCATAGAGCATTTTCTGGGCACGGATGTATTCGGGGGAAGCTTCTTCGTTATCATCATCGTCATCGTTGTCCGGTATGACTCCGTTGTCTCGCATAGTTTGAGACCGGGAGGATTGCGTTAACAAAGGTTTCGGCGTCGAAGAATGAGTACCGGGAGGGGGAATAGTAGGAGGCGGGAGGGTGGAAGGCATCGTGGGAGGGGGAATATCCGGTTTCGGAAGTTCTGCGACCATGTTTTCGATTTTCTTTTCCTCCTCCGTTTTAGTGGTACCCTGATCCAAAAAAGGTTTGAGAGTGTATTCTCCATCCTGGGCAAGAACGATTTCCGTACCGTCATAAAGACCTATGGCCCAATCCGTTTGGATGGTCGCTCGAGAAAAAGGACCCAGTTTTTTACCATTTTTCAAAACATAAAGCTGCTCGTACATAGCATCAGACTATTGGGAATTCCCCCAGACTCAAGGACGGGGATAACGTTACGCTTGTAAATCAAGGATAGGACTTGATCAAGATCAATCGCAAGCCAGGCTATCATGAGCAGATAATTTATGGCGCAATCTTGACCATTGGGGGCTTGTCTGCAACAATCCCGGCATGTCGAGCAGTTTTGGGCAATGTTTCCGCATTACAACGTGGGGTGAATCCCACGGTCCGGGCGTAGGCGTCGTGATTGATGGATGTCCCTCCCTGATTCCTTTGGACAGGGATGATATCCAGAAGGAACTGGACCGCCGCCGCCCCGGGCAAAGCGAAATAGTAACCCCCCGCGATGAGGAAGATTCCGTCGAGATACTCTCCGGCGTTCTGGACGGACAAACTCTGGGAACTCCGATTGCCCTGAATGTCCGCAACAAAGACCACCGGTCATCCGCCTACGATGAAATGGCACGGACTTATAGACCCTCGCATGCCGATTATACCTACGATGCCAAATACGGCATCCGCGCCTGGGCCGGAGGTGGCCGGGCTTCCGCCCGTGAAACCATTGGACGAGTGGCTGCCGGAGCCGTTGCCAGAGCTGTGTTGAAGACAGTTTTTCCGGAGATGGACGTAATTGCCTGGGTGGACAGGATTCACAATGTACAAGCCCATGTTGACGCCTCCTCCGTTTCCCGTGAACTGGTGGAAACCAATATTGTCCGGACTGGAGATCCCAAGGTTGCTGAAACCATGATCAATGCTATCAAGACAGCCAGAAGCGAAGGGAATTCTCTGGGAGGGACGATCTCATGCATTGTTCGCGGCTGTCCTCCCGGGCTCGGCGACCCCGTATTCGACAAACTGGATGCCACCTTGGCCCATGCGATGATGAGTATTCCCGCAGTCAAGGGCTTTGAAGTAGGTTCCGGATTTCATGCTCCCGATATGACTGGTCTGGAACACAATGATCTGTTTTTCATGGACGATGGTCGTGTCCGGACGCGAACCAATCATTCGGGAGGTATTCAGGGCGGTATTTCCAATGGGGAAACGATCCTGATGAATATTGCCTTCAAACCGACCGCTACGCTGATGGTGAGTCAAGAAACCGTCACGGACGATGGCAGGGATACGACGCTGAAGGGAAAGGGCAGGCATGATGCCTGCGTGCTTCCCCGTGCCGTGCCGATTGTAGAGGCCATGGCCTGGCTGACAATTTGCGATCATTACCTGCGCCAGTGTTGCCAGCGTGGCTGATTTTTCATTCTCATATTCCTGTGGATACATCCACCACCATCTATATTATAGCCGGAACGGTTCTGGCAGGGTTTCTTGTCCTGGCCATACTGAAAGGTATCATCAAAATGATCCTGTTTGGCGTAGGCGTATTGGGAGCCTTCCTTGCCTACTACTGGATCAGCCGGCATGGCTATACATACCTCTCCTTTATCACGTCCGATCCCCGGGAGTGGATGGTTACAACTTTTTCGTGGCTCTCGGCCGTATTTGTGTTTTCCGTATTTACCCACGGAATGTTTTGGTTCAGCAACGTATTTTCGCTGGGCAGCAAAATGGGATTCGGTGGGTTCAAGGGAATATTGACAACGATTCTAATGGTTTTCGTCCTTTGCTGGGCCGGCGTACTGGCCGTGTTTTATTACGGTGATGTCGCAGATATCAAACAGGCGCACCAAGCCGCCCTGGCGCAAAGCAGCGGAAAGAACGAAGCCGTTGCAACGGCATGGGTGTACGATTGGAAAAAACAAATCTGCAGTCATGAGTCCACACAATGGCTCATGAAACTGGATCCGATGAAAGACCCGGGCCGCGTTTCCCTGGCAAAAATCATTGCCTACCTATCTACCTTTGAACATGATCCGGCTGCCGGCAAATACGGGCAAATAGCTCCCTATATCCCGCGGCCCAGACGCCTGTGGACTCTATGCCGGGATGCGGGTATCCGAGCCATGGTAGAACGGCAGGACATGGCCGGTTTGATGAATCATCCGGAATTGACCAAATTCCTGAGCGATCCATCGTCACGGGACGCCGTGCTGCGGTTTCCTGTGGACCAGTTTATTGCCCAGATGTTTCCGTCCGTTCAGGGAGGAAAAGCTTTGCCTCTTCAGATTGTACGTCCCGAGACGGGAAACCAGCCTTCAGGTGCCGTGCCCCCTCCCGACAAAACCGTTAATCCTATTTCCAAACCAGTCCGGGTAGCTCAGTAAGATCCTTGCTCCGTAGAGGACTTCAAAAGGTTTTCCGTTGATTTTATG
Organism: Akkermansia sp. N21169; assembly: GCF_029854675.1. Lineage (NCBI taxonomy): Bacteria > Pseudomonadati > Verrucomicrobiota > Verrucomicrobiia > Verrucomicrobiales > Akkermansiaceae > Akkermansia > Akkermansia sp. N21169. The sequence continues at coordinate 15,171 of NZ_JARWNC010000037.1, forward strand.
AAACGGCAGGTATGTCTCGGAAAGTTATTTGAAAAACTCAATCGGCCTGTATCATTTCCGCAAATCACGTCAAAAATCCGGGCAACGAAATATTTGTCCGGCTGTATTTTTCCATCTACACAACATGGCTGACAACATGCCTCCCAACCGCGACTTCAACCCGAACAACCCCGACCGTAACCCAGGAAAACCGAAAGGAGATACACCCAATTGGGGGATGTGGGTCATGCTGGTCATCGTTGTCACGATTCTTCTACTGGCCTTTACGTCTCCGGATTCCTTTGGCTTCGGCAAGCAAAAGGAATCCATTGCCCAGTTTGAAGAGGATTATAAGGATGGTCGGATTATCCTCAATCATCCGAAAAAGTATCCGATTACAGTACTTCTCTCGGATGCTTCCCCGGATGCTGTCATTATGGCTTCCCGGTACAAAAGCGATGTTTCTCCCGAGCTTTCCTATGAGCCTTTTGTCATGACTTTCAACTCCGGGCTTGTCGATGACAATTTCAAGAAGCGCCTCGACGAAGCCGGTATTATCCAGCCTTCCGGCCTGGCCTCCCCCGAGTCCGCTCTTACCGGCAAAAGCATTTCTACGGACGCATTCAGTCGTCTCGTTGCCGAAGGTCGCATCACCGGACGGGAAGGGGATAAGTCCCCCAAGATGTATTACGACGGATCTATTGCTACTCTGTCCGGTCGTATCGTCACCCGCAAGTGGCCCGAGGTCGGTGGAGAGAAAGCCATTATAGAACGAGTCGAAGTGCCTTTCAGCGTTCATTTTGACGGCAGTCGGATTAAAGATCTCTTGGGAGATACGGCAGAATACCGTACGGAAAGCAGTGGCTGGAGAACGTTTATTTTCTACTTCCTGCCGATCCTTCTCCTTATTGGATTGATGTTCTTTATGTTCCGCGCTCAAACAGGCGGGGCTAAGGGAGCCATGAATTTCGGCAAGAGCCGGGCCAAACTGATTTCGCCGGAGAAAAACAAGATTACATTCAAAGATGTTGCCGGTGTCAACGAAGCCAAGGAAGAAGTATGGGAACTGGTCGAATTTTTGAAAAATCCCGCCAAGTTCCGTGAAATTGGCGGAAGTATTCCCAAGGGAGTGTTGCTGGTGGGTTCTCCCGGTACAGGGAAAACCCTGCTGGCCAAGGCTATTGCCGGTGAAGCGGATGTGCCGTTTTATTCCATCAGCGGTTCCGACTTTGTGGAAATGTTTGTCGGTGTAGGCGCTAGTCGCGTGCGCGATATGTTTGAGCAGGCCAAAAAATCGGCCCCATGTTTGATCTTTATTGACGAAATTGATGCCGTCGGCCGCCATCGCGGCTACGGGGTAGGGGGCAGTCATGACGAACGCGAGCAGACTCTCAATGCCCTTCTAGTGGAAATGGACGGTTTCGATGCCAATGAAAACGTGATCGTCATTGCCGCGACGAACAGGGCCGACGTATTGGATCCGGCTTTACTCCGACCGGGACGATTCGACCGCGAAGTTGTCGTCAACCTTCCGGATGTTAAAGGCCGGGAACAGATTCTCCTGGTGCATGCCAAGAAGGTCAAGCTGGCCAAAGATGCGGATATGGCTCCGATTGCCCGTGGAACGGCCGGTTTCTCCGGTGCCGAACTGGCCAATCTAATTAATGAGGCAGCTCTCCTTGCCGCCCGCAAGGGATTGAAGGAAGTCCGCAACATTGAGTTGGAAGAAGCTCGCGACAAGGTCCGCTGGGGCAAGGAGCGCCGCAGTCTCACAATGAGCGACAAGGACAAGCGCATTACGGCCGTTCATGAAGCCGGTCATGCCATCTGCCTTCTTAAAACGGATAACAGCGAGCCTTTGCACAAGGTAACGATTATTCCCCGCGGTCAGGCATTAGGAGCTACGATGTGGCTTCCCAAGGAAGACAGGTACCATATGCGACGCAGTGAAATGCTTGACACCCTGGTTGTTGCCATGGGGGGACGCTGTGCGGAACAAATCGTTTTCGGCGACGTGACCAGTGGAGCAGTCGGAGATATCCGTATGGCCACTAATATGGCGCGACGCATGGTTTGCGAATACGGTATGAGCGAAAAACTCGGCTTCGTTGAATACGGTGAACAGACCGGAGAAGTTTTCCTTGCCCGTGATCTCGGGACACGATCTCGCAATTACTCCGAACAAACGGCTCAGACCATTGATGAAGAAATTCGGACACTGGTCGAAAACGCTTATACCCGCTGCCTGGCTATTCTTGAAGACAACCGCGCCAAGCTGGAGGCTATCTCAGAAGCTTTGCTCGAATATGAAACACTGACCGGTGAACAAGTGCAGGATCTGCTGGAGAAGGGATTTATGACCAATCCTCCTGAAAGTGTCGGCCCTCCTCCTTTGCCTTCAGAAGAGCAGAATGACAATAGCGAACAACAACAGGACGATTCCTCCAATTCTTCGCACGGTGGTGACGGAGAACAAGCTCGGAAAGAGCAGGGAGACGATACGCCGCAAAACGACGGTAGTAGCTCTTCTTCCGATGCTCCGGAAGACGATTTGGATCCGTTCCGTAAAGATCAATCCTTTTTGAAATAATCATTTATTCTACCTACGAGTTCTTTTCCCCTCATCTATGTCTACATCTGAATCGCTGAAACTGGCCAAAGCAATCGCCCAGGCCGCTATTGATAATAAAGCGGAAAACGTATGTCTGTACGATCTTCGTGATATTTCATCACTGACGGATTTTGCCGTCGTATGTACGGGTTTGTCCATTCCGCACCTGCGTTCCATCATGAGGAACATCGATGCCGACATCTCGGAAAAATGCCATGCTGAACCCGTTTATATGGAAAAAAAAGCGGCCTCATTGTGGACGGTGATGGATTACATTGACGTTATGGTGCACATCATGGGACAGGAAACACGTGAGTTCTATGAAGTCGACAAGCTTTGGTCCAAGGGAAAGATTATTCCTCTGAAACAATAAGCCTCCACATTGATTAATATAATATAACTTACTTATTGTCAACAGATAAAATTACTTTTTTGAAATTTTATCTGTTTCTTATTTTTATATCTTTAATAGCCTTCTTTGTTTTTTCTCTTCGCATCCTTGGCAAAGCAAAGCAGAGAAGGGGATGAAAGGGAAAGGAAAGGTGTGGACATGATAACTGCATCGCATACCTAATCCTTGAGAGGATTAGTCTGATGATGCTATTGATTCGAAATATACCATGCCTCAATGGCAGTTAGAAGAATTAACACTCTAAAGTAGGAATGAAGAAGATTTTTCCGAGAAACGAGTGTATCCAAAAAGAATGGTGTTTAGATACCGGAGGTAGGCTCCGCTTTCATGGTATGGTTTTGACTTATTCCATTACTTGAAGCATCATATTTCCCGCTTGAGCCCTATTGATCATCAATCAGTAATGCACTATGTATTTTGCATTACATATATTATGCGAAGTACAAAATAGGAGAAATTCTTGCTCGAAATGCTCATTTCTGTATTGGGAATCAAAATTTCCCTTTCGGAGGTGTTTCAGGTTCGGTTCGTGCAATTCTACACTCACGCTCCTTTTCAATAAATCATTTGAGAATTGAAAATTTGAGGATCGCGTACTCCGTTTGTCGTGATTTGAAATTCCCGCCGTTTATCAACTCTTCCTCGCTCTGTTATTTTTTTGATGGATGAGATACGCAGACTCTGGCCTGGCAACAATATCCGATTTAACTTTGGAGTTTTTCTCTCCGCATGATTTCAGTCAAGACCATGAACAAATCGGCCTTGTTGGCAACACCGGACATCTTCTTCGTTTCCGGATCAACGACAGCCAGTGACTCTGTTTGATCTTTTTTAGAGAATATTTCAAGAGCCTCCGGCAGTTTCATGTTGGGTTTAAGCGTTGGTAGATTGTTCCTTGAGACGTCTACAGCCAGGATAGCTTCGGCTAATTCCTTGTTTCTGGCAAACTCTTGGATATCGGATGTTACGATAGCTCCCATATACTTCCCTTTTTCCGATGCAACAAAAATGGTTTGTGCCGGATTTTTCAAGAGAATGGTTGCAACGGTTCCAAAATTATCATTCGGTAGAACAGTTGGTGGTAATTTCCTTGCAATATCCTTGACATAAACGTCTTGTAGAGATTTATTAAAGATACTTCTCGGTCCCGCCGCCAAGGAATCATGATACATGGATTCCACTTTCAGGAGGCGGGCAACACTGTAGGAGACGACAACTCCTATGAGCAACGGGAACATGAGCTGCCCTGCCAATGTAAACTCAATGACAAGTAAAAGAGAGGTAATGGGAGCATTGGCTGCTGTTGTAAAGAAAGCCGCCATGCCGACCAATGAGTATGCAATGGCATAATCTCCGGGGAATCCCAGCTGAACCATGCAGGTGCTGAAGAGGAAACCGACGATGGCGCCAATGGTCAGACTGGGGGTCAAAGCCCCCCCTACGGTGCCGACCCCGAATACAATGGCAACTACTCCTACTTTCAACAGCAACAAGTAGAGGGCATGTTCCGACGTAAATTGCAGATTGACCAATCCTCTGATCATGTTGGCTCCGTTACCGACAATTTCCGGAAACCAGATGGCGACCAGCCCTACCAATGTCCCGGCGAGAGCGAGGCGGACGGGTAGCCAGTAGCGGGAACCGTTTAAAAAACGTCGGGATGTTTTAAGGAGCCAGAGCCACCCATTGGCACATAGAGAGGCGACGATACCCAGGATGAGGCAGCTGATTGCTATCCGAGCTCCATCGTTTCCCAAAGAAATGTTACCCATGACTTGATAGATCGGGGTGGGATCCGTAAAGTAGCTGAGCGTCAAATATCCGGCGCAACTGGCAATCAGAAGAGGCGCCAGCATGTCGAGAGTCAGCGTTCCCAGAACGATTTCTCCGACAAAAAGCCCCCCTGCCAGAGGTGTGTGAAATGCAGCCGACATGCCCGACGCGGCTGCACAGGCTACAATGAGCCTCAATCGCGGTGCAGATAGATGAAACCGTCTTCCAATGACGGATGCAGCTACGGCCGCCGTCTGGATCAACGGACCTTCCTTACCGATAGATGCTCCGGAGCCTATGGTAAATACTGCGGAAAGACTTCTTAGCAAACTGGGTTTGGCCGGAACATAACCATCTCCCAGAGCTACGGCTTCCATGTATTCCGTGGCTTTGGCAGGAACAAAACGGTGAGTAAACAACAAGGTCAGGCCGGCCAGGAGACCGCCTATTGTCGGGACGAGGATACGAAGCCAGTCCGGGATGGACGAAAATGCCTGAATTTGAGTCTTGCCGTGCTGCCCTGTCAAGGTATCTTGAACGATACCGACAGCGTGTTCGAAAACAAGAGCAGTCAAGGCTCCGATGACTCCAACGCAGAATGCCCATATAAGAATGACCTGCTTGTCTCCGATATGGAGGATTTCCCGGAGTTTCAGACCGAATCTGAGCCATGACAGAGACTTGAGCTTTCCTCCCTCGCCATGTAGCCGGTCATTCATGATTAATGGTTTTCTGTTAGGATGTTTATCCGAGAACGTCTCTGAGTTCTTTTTCCAGCAATCCGGGATCCGTAATATTGCCGGAGGCATCAATCAATTTGCTCTGTTTGTGCCAGCGGAGGATTTTCTGCATCATCACTAAATAGCCGGTAATCATAGAATCCGGAACACCTAGCATGATGATTAGGTGGGCTTTGCGTCCGGCATCGGGCCATTGGATTCCGTTTTCGTTCAGACCGACGGCAATGACGACCTGGTCCAGAGAATCAATGCGTCCATGAGGGACTGCCAGTCCTTGATCCAGATATGTTGATGATGCCTCTTCCCGGATCAGGACGGCTTCCTTCAAATCTTCCAAAGTTTCCGGGGCCAAATCCGTTTCCAGCGAAGTAAACAATTCCCGGAAAGCCGGCAAGGGTTGTTCCGCATCGGATAGTTGCGTAATTTTCAACAGCTGAAAAGAATTCACGGTACAAGAGAGGCAGTGCAGGTTAAGGCTTTAGAATAATGCGAATGCCCCTTATATACAAGAATTTTTCAATGCTATTTCACCAAATTCGTTACGGTTCCTGTTTCTCCGCGTTGAAGACGGTTAATCAAGAATACCGTACTGTTGCAGGGCTCCGACAACTCTTGCCGCGACGACATCGCGTTCGGCATTCGCATCTACGCGCAGCATCCACGGCTCGTTAATACCGGCAAAGATGTTCCGGCACGAGAGGAGAGCTTCTTCGGCTTCGAAGGCATCCCGTTCACCACGATTCCCAATGCGCGACAGAGCGGTCTCCACGGGGATATCAAGCCAGATGACGGCATCGGGAATCGGAGCAAATTCTTCATTTAACGTGCGGATTGTCTCCACATCCATGCCTCTGGCTCCCTGGTAAGCCATCATGGAAAGGTAATAGCGGTCAAGCAAGACCCAGGCGCCACGTTCCAAAGCCGGAGCAATAAGGGTGTGGACATGATCCTGTCTGTCTTTGATGAAGAGGTCAATCTCTTCATCCAGCGAGAGTCGTCCCGTGACAGCGGAATCCCGCAGTTTGGCTCCCCATATCCCGCGTGTCGGTTCGTAACTTTGTACGACTTCTATTCCTCTAGCTTCAAGAAAGGTTTTCAACGCTCCGATGTGAGTTGATTTTCCGGTACCGTCAATACCTTCAAAAACAATTAATTTGCCGTTTCTGACACCTGAGAAGCTCATGGTATGGGGGGATATATTAGTTCAACAGATAGACCTGCCCGGCTTTCGGGACAATGATCTTTGTCTGCGGGAGTTCCAGAGTCAGCCTCGTACGCATCCATTCGAGAGCTTCTGGATCTCCATGGACAAGAACGATCTGGGAGGGATTCAACTTTTTGGCATAGCCGATCAAAAGTTCCCGGTCGGTGTGACCGGAAAAGTCGAAACTGTCGATTTCACAATTGACGGGTACGGGATGGGCATTCGGACGGAGTTTGACCGTTTCTCCGTGAGGAATTGTCTTTAGTAAACCGGCCGGAGAATCCGGGTCGCAATAGCCGACAAAGAGAATCGAGTTTTTCGGGTTGGGAAGAATCTGGTCGGACAATGTGTTGGAGAGAGTCTTTTCCGTCATCATTCCGCTGGAAACGAGGTAGATGTTACCAGGTTCACAACGCATTGGTCCGCGAGCCTTTTTAGGCAACGGGGTAATGACTACTTCATCCTTGATCAGGAACCCGGCATCCATCCGGCGGGTTTTGGAGTCGAACAAATCATACAGTCGCGTCACCTTGGCACTCAGTCCTCCATAATAAACCGGCGTTTTAGCCGGAATCCACCCTTCCTTCTTGAAGCGGTGGAGATTATAGAGCATTTCCTGGCTTTTACCGAGAGCAAATACAGGAATCAGAACAATGCCTCCACGGGCCAACGTATCGGAAATCCTGGCAGCAAACCTTTTCAGTTCCCCTTCCCTCGTGTAGCCCTCCGGGCGTTTTTGGAGTCCGCGCGTGCATTCCATGATCAGGGTATCGACTCCGTCTTCAGGGAAGTCCGCTCCGGGAATCAAACTTTGGTTTTCAAATTGGACATCGCCTGTATAGAAGATCGAATGGCCAGTTGCGCTTTCCAGATAGACGCCGGCTGATCCGAGGATGTGACCGGCATCATGGAATGTAGCCAGAACGTCCTTGTTGAATCCGACGCGGAAGGCTTCATTACAAGCCTTGGTCTGCCAGCTTTCCGACAAACGGTCCAATTCCTGATGCGTAAAGAGGGGGTATTCGACGATGCCGAACTCCAGTCGCTTGGAACTCATGACATTGACGGAGTTATGCAGCATGACCTCTGAAACGGCTGCCGCCGCTGGCGTCATAAATACTTCCGCTCCCGGCTGTTTATCCTGCAAAACGGGAAGTGTGCCCAAATGGTCGAGATGGGAATGTGAAATGAAAATTGCTTCCAGAGAACCTTCGTCAATCAATCCGAATTCAGGGATAGCCGCCAGTCCTTCCTTTTTAGGGTGCATACCGGAGTCCAGCACCACTTTGGTTCCTTCAATGTCCAGCAGATAGCAGTTGGATCCGATTTCCTCGGCACCGCTAATGTTCGTAAAACTAATCATTATGAGCTAAAAAGCATAGACCTGCCCCCATCCTTTGTCAATCCGGGCGCATGACACCATCTCAATTTTAACGGTTCATCTCGCTGACTGGCCCCGTAGCGTTGTGCTCGTCAATAATACGGTCTATTTCCTTGAAGTCCGATGAAGGGAGATCTCCCGGCACCGTGTTTTTGACACTGGATGTAGCGTTCCCGAATTGCATGGCCTTGAACGGATCCCCGTATTTCAGCAATCCGAAAAGAACACCCGATACATAGGCGTCACCGGATCCGATGCGGTCAATGACGTCAATTCCCTGGTACGGTTTTTCCGTGTAGAAGGTATCCTCTGCGGCACTGTAGAGAACCGAAGTGAAATCGTGTTTGCGCGGACTGATGACAGTACGCTGGGTGGAGGCGATGATCTTGATGCCGAATTCGTCGGCATAACTCTTCATGATATCGTGGAGGGTTCCTATTTTCCGGAACATGCGACGACTGGATTCCTCGGAAACAAACAAGACATCTACCATCGGGAGGATACTCAGAATTGTTTCCCGGGCCGTGTCCTCATCCCAAAGGTTGGCCCTGTAGTTGACGTCGAAGGAAATCATGGCGCCCTGCTCTTTGAAACGGCGGATCAATTCCACGGCGACATGACGCATGTTTTCGCACAGGGCCAGACTGATGCCGCTTGTATGGAACATGCTGGCGGAGGAATAGACGCCATCCGGAATCTCATCCAGGCTGATCCGTGTGATGGATGCTCCCTTGCGATCATAAACAATCGTTGGTTTCCGTGGAGCGGCTCCCATTTCATAGTAATAGGTACCCAGACGGGCATCATCCGATGAATCGTACAGGAGGAAATCGTCGGATACTCCGACGAAACGGATACGGTTCTTGATAAACGTACCGAGTTCGTTCTGGGGCAGGCGGGAAATAATCCCCGTTCTCAGTCCCAGAAGAGCAACTCCCGAGACGACATTCAACTCAGCTCCCCCAGCCCGCTTTTCGAAAATATCACCGTCCACAATACGTGCATGGCGTGGTGGCGAAAGGCGCAGCATCACTTCCCCGAACGAGATCAGATCAAATTCCTTGGTATCCATAAAAATCTTTGTTTTTTACCGCAAACCGTTCCGGGGAACTGCGGTAACGCCCTTAAGTACATAGTCCAATTCATACGGATGTACAGATTTTTTCGATCATGCGCACGTGAAAATTGGGTTTTCTCTTTGAGAGAATCGTGGTATACATGAAAGTCACATGTCCGAGGAAGAACCGCATCCTGTCTTAACGTTGGAAGTGCCACCGCAAAAGCGAGCTGTCTGGGAAACGTTCATGGAGGAATATTATTTGTTGACCGGGCAACGCAAAATATCAATCCGGAACTACAGGGTTGCAGGTTGCCTGCTTATTGCGGCTTCCATCATGAACGACATCCCTTATTCTTCCTGTTTCCCCATCATTTTTTTTGGGTTAGGCCTCGCATTGATTATTCTTTCGACTTTGCCTCTTCATGCATGGAAATGGGCTCGTCAATATGCCTCCTATTTGTCGAAAGGGAGTTACGAAAAACGGTACTGTTTCGGGCATGATGCTCTGACCGTGACATTCCATGATCTGCTGTCGGAACGCATCCCCTACCCTCGTCTGTCAGGGTATGTCAGGCTTCCATCCGGGATTCTCATTAAATATGGGAAAGCCCGCATTATTGCCGTGCTCCCATGGGAAATCCTGACGGAAGAAACAACAAGCCAGTTGAAAGATATTCTGGAATTCCATTCCATCCAACGGGAGACCCTGCAGATATGAAATTTCACATTCCACCATTTGACAAAAAAGCCTTCCGAGGCTTGTCCCGCATTTGGGTAGCCCGCCGCAGGAAGCTTCACTTGACTATTTCTTTTTTTATTGTTGCCGCTTTTTGTGTTTTGTTCAGAAATAACGGATATGGCATGCATCTGTTGATGCCTTCGGCAGCCTTGGTCGTTGCATGGTGGCGCCTCCAGCAGCTTTACACATGTGGAGGTATTCAGGCGATGAATACGGAATGCATTGGAGAAATCTCATACAATGTGGAACTGGATGAAGAAAAAATCCGACTCACAGCAAGTGACGGCCTGCATGCTCGATACAGTTGGGATCTGTTCACTTCCGTACGAGAAACGTCTGGCTTGTTCGTTTTACTCATTGACCATTTCCCCGTTCTGACTTTGACCAAGGCACACATCACTCCGGAACAGGTAGATGAACTGCGGTCTCTGGTTAAACGGCACAATCTTTCCATCAAGGGGAGATCGATACCGGATAAGTTGTTGTTCTCAATCATGACGATCATGATTATCGGATGTTTTCTGTGGATTCCGGAATCTTCCACCTCCTGTGAAGAACTCATGGACAAGGGCAACATGTGGGTAAAGGAAGATCCGACAAAGGCGTTGCAGTATTACGAAGAAGCGGCAAAACAGGATAACTTCCGTGCAATCAAGTCCGTGTATTCCATAAAATCCGACCCGGACACGTACCCGGATTTGTACGACCCGGAAGGAGCTCTCGCCCAACTGAGGCATGCCTCGGATCTAGGAAACACCTGGGCTGATTTTGAATTGGCGGACTTGTACCGCGATGGCCGCATGGTCGGGCAGGATATCTACGAAGCACTGAATATTTGGAATCTATATCCGAGGGTTTCAAAATCCCTCTTGAATATCGGTATCTGCGCTCGCGACGGCATTGGCATGGACCAGGACAAGGAGAAGGCTTTGATCATGTTTTACAAAGCATGGCTCAACCGATCGGGAACCAGTCTCGACGATGATATCCAAAATGCCATTGCTTCCATTCCGGAGAAAGAACGGGAAGTTATTCTTAAAAAGGGATTGGCCCAGGAAATGACCTGGGCCAGGATGATGCAGGTTATGGAATGGCAGGAACAGGGGGGTGAGGAAACCAGGAAGAAATCCTTTGATCTCCTTCAACAAATTGACATTGTTCCCGATGTGATGAAGGATGCCTACAAGTACGCCATGGGTATGTGCTATGACCATGGCTGGGGAACGCCGCCCAACCGGGATGAGGCCATGAAGTATTATATGGATGCCTTCTACCCGAAAACGGAAGAGTGCATGCGGAAAATTTTCGTTGCTGTTCTGAAAGAACGCGGTATTGTCGGCAATCAGCTGAAGGTTGATTATTCTCTCGGTGATGGCGAGACGAATTTCGTCGGAAAGTTGTATTCGAATTCTTCCGATGTCTTCTACGGATTTGAATTTTCCAAGGATGGGCGGCTAGTCCAGGTATTCCGGGAAGAAAACAACGTCAGGACACCGGTCATGCCGTCAGGGAAATAAAGCTTGCCATACCTGGCCCGTCCATGTAGGTATCGCCCTGTCATGACTGAGCTTTCATTCATTCCACCGTCAGACGGACAGGCAATTACCATGATGAACGGGCAGTTGCAGGTGCCCGACTGTCCTATTGTTCCTTTTATTATTGGCGACGGTTCGGCCCCCGACATCTGGGCTGCCGCATCGGGCGTGATCGACGCAGCTGTAGACAAGGCCTATGGCGGGAAACGGCAGATTGCCTGGTATGAGGTCTATGCCGGTCAAAAATCTTTCGATAATCTTGGGACCTGGCTTCCCGACGAGACGATGGAAGCGTTTCGTACGTATCTTATCGGGATCAAGGGACCGTTAACAACGCCTGTCGGCGGCGGTATCCGCAGTCTGAATGTCGCCCTGCGCCAGGGACTTGATCTTTTTGTCTGCCAGCGTCCCGTACGTTATTTCAAAGGAATTGAAACTCCGGTCAAGGCTCCTGAAAAGGTGGATATGGTCGTTTTCCGCGAAAACACGGAGGATATTTACGCAGGTATCGAGTTCAAGGAAGGTTCGGAAGACTGCCGGAAGTTCATCTCCCTGATGCAGGAAACCTTCCCCGATCGATTTTCCAAAGTACGTTTTCCGGAGAGTTCCGGGTTCGGGATCAAGCCTGTTTCCCGTGAAGGAACGGAACGCCTCGTGCGTTCCGCCATCGACTATGCTCTGGCCAATGACCGCAAGAGTGTAACCCTCGTGCATAAGGGTAACATCATGAAATTTACCGAAGGTGGATTCCGCGACTGGGGCTATGCCGTGGCGGAACGTGAATACGGTGCCGAAAAGATTGGCGAAGGCCCATGGATGAGACTGCCTAACGGCATCCTTATCAAGGACAGCATCGCTGACGCTTTCCTGCAGGACATTCTCTTGCACCCCGAAGAATTTGACGTCGTCGCTACCCTCAATCTCAATGGAGACTATATCTCCGACGCTTTGGCAGCCCAGGTCGGAGGCATTGGCATTGCCCCCGGAGGCAACATCAATTACCTCACCGGACACGCCGTCTTCGAAGCTACGCACGGTACGGCGCCCAAGCTGGCCGGTTTGGACAAGGCTAATCCCAGTTCCTTCATTTTGTCCGCTGAAATGATGCTCCGTTACATGGGGTGGACGGAAGCGGCCGACCTGTTGATCCGGGCTATCGACGAAGTTATTTCCCGCAAAACCGTTACCTTCGATCTGGCGGAAATGATACCCGGCTCACGGGAGCTGAAATGTTCGGAATACGGACAGGAGCTGATCAGGGCTATCTTCTAGGTTTTCCATTCATTATTGGGGATTTCTGCTTTCTGAGAGAAGGAGGAATCCCCAATTTCTATTTCCGGCATTTTCCAATTCCGTCGGATTCTTTGTAAACAAGGACAAAAAAAACGATACTTTGACTTGCAATGAATTTGCGTTGTTACGGGATGCCGTGCTATTCTGAGAACCGAGATGTTCTTCAAGGGTAAGCAAATACTTTTCTATTCCGGAACAGTTCTGCTGATGATGTCAGCAGGCATAGTTTCCTCGTCCTTTGCCCAGCAACTCGACCAGGCGTCGCCCCAGGCCGTTCCTACATGGAAAGAAGTATGTCAAAAACTACCCTATTCCGGCTGGAGTACTCTAGAACTTCAAAAAGCCGCTCAGGAAGGCGACTACATGGCAGCCCTGGTTCTTGCACGCCATTGGATGCTTCAAGGCGATATGGGAGAAAACCGTTCCCCTGAAGCGATGGAGGCTAATTACTGGGCTGTAAAATGGCTGAATTGCGCCAAGCCATCCGAACATCCTGCTGTTGCTCTTTACCTGGATGCCTTGACCCATCCCGATGCATGGAAAGCGGAAAATCCCGAGGAGGAATCGACAGAAATCAAAAAGCTGGTAGAAGCCTGCCGGGATCTGGCTCGTCAGGGAGACGTGTATGCGATGGATGCCCTGATCTCCCTTCTTCCCCCTCCTGAAGAAGAGGAATTCATCCACTGGGCACATGCTCTGACCAGTAAGGCGGATCATGGAGATATCCGTGCTGCCGCTTCCCTGGCCTATCTGTATCTTTTCAGCCAAGCCGCCGATGATGGAGATATCCAAGGAGGCATCAAATATGCCCGGGAAGCGGCAGAGGCAGGAGACCCGGAAGGCATGACTGTTTACGGCAAGGCTCTTCTGTATGATCTCGACTCGTCGAACCGGACGAAAGAAGGTCTTGAGTGGCTCCATAAGGCAGCCGACCTTGGGCAAATCGATGCGATTGAAATTCTCCTCAATACCATGCGTAATGCCGAAGAAAACGATCCCGAGGCTGAAGCCGCCGCCAAAGATCAGGAGAAAAAGTGGATACGCGCCCTGTGTGACCGCGGACAGCTGGATTTGCTCCTCAGCAGAGGTATTGAGCTGGTGGAGGAAGACAAGGATGCCCCGGGGGGGATCAGCATGTTGACCAGAGCGGCAGATCAGGGTAGCTTCGAAGCTCTCGACACTCTTTCCAAGTATTATCAGGATAATAATTACAACGTGCCGTGCGACGAGGACAAGTCCGTCCGCTACGCAACGGTTCTTGCCAACATGGGAGGAGTCACAGGCATGCTCAAGCTTGCAAAATACTACGAAATCGGTTTCGGTGTGCCACGCGACATCAATACGGCCCGGGAATGGGTGGAGAAAGCCGTCGCCCTCGGGTTTCCGGCAGCAAAGGTAGAATATGCCCGTTACATGATGAAGGGGATGGGAATGAAAGAAAATCCGGACCAAGCCTTCACGATGCTCAAGGAGGTGGAAGCCGGTTACCCCGACACTCCTTCTCTGGATTTCATGCTCGGTTACATGTACGAAGAAGGCATCGGTACGCAGCGCGATTTGACGACGGCCTACAAGTATTACACCCAGGGTGCGGACAAAGGAGATACCAAGGCTATGAACAATCTTGCTTCCATGTGTGAACTCGGCTCCGGCATGCCCCGCAATCTGGAAGATGCCATCAAGTGGTATGGCGAAGCCGCCAAACTCGGCAACAAAGATGCCGAAGTCAACCTGAAGAGAGCCAAAGTGGCGGCGAAACGCGCCGGCTTTGTCGTGGAACAACCATGAAAACAACGAGGCAATATATTACAGACACATTCCGAAACCTCGTCCTTTTTACCCTACCCCTCGTTGCTGCCCAGCAGATCCTTCAGTTCGATATTGATATTTACTTATCCCTTCTGATCGGGATTGCATTCGGCATTCTGGAGGCATGGATCCTTTGGAAGTGGACTTTCCCCTGGGTGGGTGAGATCGTATCCGGTTTCTTTTATTCCTCCCACTCCAATGCGGGAGAAGACATCGAGGTAGAGGCAGCCCGACAGTTGGAACAGGCTGGCGACATACCCGGAGCCTGCCGGATTCTGGAACATTATGCCGAAACGCATAAAGGATTTATGCGGGCATGGGACATGTATATTTCCTTTTTAATTGATCCGATGGAGGACTATGTCCGGGCTATCGAAGTCTTGGAGAAATGTTCCCGTTCCCGTCGTTGGAACCGGGAAGACAGGGCTTTCTTTCTTTATCGCATCGGAAAAATCTACAAGACCCGTCTGAACCGTCCCGACAAAGCGGCCGCCTATTGGAGGGAAACCGCGAAACGGTATCCTAAAACGGCATTCGGACGAGAAGCCGCCAATAAACTGTAATCTCCTCTTCCCTCATTATTTCATTTTCCTATTTCCATCTTATGAGCGACGATTTTTTCGACTTATTCAACCCACCCGAAAGGCAGATGTCCTCCTCTACCCCTGTTGATCCTGCTCAATCGGTCTCCCAACAAATCGCATGGCTACGCAGTGAACTGGAACGTCATAATCGCTTGTACTACGAGGATGCTGATCCGGAAATATCGGATGCCCAGTATGATGCCATGTTCCGCGAACTGGAGGATATGGAGAAAGAGCATCCGGAACTGGACTCCCCCAATTCTCCTACCAGGCGTGTGGGAGGAGCTCCTCTGGAAGGGTTCAACCAGATCCGCCATGCAGTCCCCATGCTGTCCATTGACGATGTATTCGAACATCCGGACGAACTGGTTCCCGATGCAGAACTCATCGATTACTACGAACGCACGGTTAAAACCCTGGGGGTAGAAAATGTCCTGGTAACGGTCGAACCCAAAATTGACGGTGTCGCCGTTACTCTGATGTACAGGAACGGTTCCCTTGCCTATGCGGCTACCCGGGGGGATGGGGATATAGGGGATGATATTACCTCCAACATCAGGACGATACGGAAAATTCCCCTGACTTTACCGGCAGAGGCTCCCGAAATATTGGAAGTCCGGGGAGAGGTCTTCATGCCCAGCGAAGGCTTTGCCCGGCTTAATGCCGAGCGCGATCTCGAAGGATTGCCCGCTTTCGCCAATCCACGCAACGCGACTGCTGGTACGCTGAAACTTCTGGACTCCCGGCAAGTAGCCAGGCGGCCTCTATCCTTTATTGCCCATGGACTTGGCGATTACCATGGACCGGAACTGAAGTCTGCCTCGGATTTCTGGGCTCTCCTTCAATCCTGCGGACTCCCCTGTAATACTCCGGTTATCGAAGCGGCAACTCTGGATGAAGTACGGGAAGCAGTACGGCGCATTGACCGCGAACGCCATGGATTCCCTTTCGGTACCGATGGGGCTGTAGTCAAGGTATCCGATATGGGATTGCGCTTGAAGCTCGGAACAACGGCCCGTGCTCCAAGATGGGCTGCCGCCTACAAATTTCCACCGGAACAGAAGGAAACACTGTTAAAGGACATTTCCATCCAGGTCGGCAGGACGGGAGTATTAACCCCGGTGGCGGAACTGGAACCTGTCAATCTTTCCGGTTCGACGGTTTCGCGCGCCACTCTGCACAACCAAGATGAAATCGTGCGCAAGGACATTCGCATCGGCGATACGGTTCTTGTCGAAAAAGCGGGAGAAATCATCCCGGCCGTCATCAAAGTCAACATGGACAAACGTCCTGCCGGTTCTCAGCCTTATTCTCTCGTAGAAGCCATCCATGGAGTATGTCCGGCGTGTGGAAGCCCGATCTCCCGACAAGAAGGCATGGTTGCCTGGAAGTGTACCAACTTCACCTGTCCGGCCCAGGCTGTTTCCCGCATTTCCCATTTCTGTTCACGGGCAGCCCTGGATGTGGAGAGTATCGGTACCAGCGTGGCTGAAGCCCTTGTCGCCCGAGGCATAGCGCACTCCCCCCTGGATTTATTTTCCCTGAAACTCGATATACTTGCCAATTTGAACCTTGGCACGGAAGACGAGCCGAGACGATATGGAGAAAAGAATGCATTAAAAGCACTGGAGGCGCTCCGCCTATCACCCCATCTGGGTATGGAACGCTGGTTGATTGCTTTCGGTATTCCCCAGGTCGGAGAAGTTGTCGCCAAGTCCCTGGCGGACACACACCGCGATCTGGCAGATTTGGCCTCTTCCCAGTATCTGAACGACCTGCTTCGCCTCGACGAATTGGCAGCACAGCTCCAAGAAGCCAATCCCAAGACGCGAGCCAATAAAAAACGCATCAAGGAACATCCTGAGGATATGGAGACCATCCATGATGAATTTGCCCATCTGCTGCAAGAGTATTCCTCCCTGGCCGTCCCCTATTTGGAACACGGCTACATCCGCGAGTTGAAGGGGAAGCAGGGGGGGATTCCTGCCTATGGATCGGATATCGGGCCGGCAGCATCACGGGAAGTACTGAACTTCTTTTCCTCCCAAGCCGGGCAAGACGTCCTGCGCCGGTTAAAGGAGTTCGGCATTGAGCCCACCTCCCAATCCTACAGATTCAATTTGCTGGAAACTCCGGCAGGCGCCTTGTCCGGCAAAAGTTTCGTCCTGACCGGAACTCTCAGTCAGCCCCGAAGTCATTTTGAGAAACTGATTACCGACAATGGAGGGAAAATTCTCTCCGCCATCTCCAAATCGACAGGTTATCTCCTGGCTGGAGAAGGTGGAGGCTCCAAACGTGACAAAGCCGTTAAGCTCGGTATTCCGATCCTCTCCGAAGAAGATTTCATGAACATGCTTAAATCCTGATCCTCCTCCCAATTTACCATGGCTACCATTATTCTAGGAGTCACCGGCTCCATTGCAGCATACAAGGCTGCCGACATTTGTTCCCGTCTCGTCAAATTTGGTCACGAAGTCCATTGCGTCTGCACGGCGAAAGCCCTCGAATTCATCACACCCCTGACCCTGCAGACTCTTTCACGAAACCGGGTGTTTTCCTCCTTTGAGGACGAGAAAGACGAGTGGATGCCGCCCCATATCGATCTTGCCGTCAAGGCGGACTTGTTTGTCGTCGCCCCTGCATCGGCCAATACCATCTCCAATATGGCGCGAGGAGCCGCTCCGGACATGCTAACATCTACTTATCTGGCTACGCGGGCTTCCGTTCTCATCTGCCCGGCTATGAATACATGGATGTGGGCTCACCCCGCCACTCAAGAGAACGCAAGTATTCTGGCCGCCCGGCCCAAGCACCACATTCTCGGACCGGCAGAGGAAGGAGTTCTCGCATGCGGGGTACGGGGTGCTGGAAAACTCGTCCCTGTCGACGACATTATCCTGAAAATCCAAGACCTTCTTTCGTGAAGAAAGCCATAAATAGCTCACTTTTTCCTTTTTCCCGTGCTTATGATTGCCTATCATCGGTTTCATGAAAGCACTGCCTCTTCTTCTGACGTTCGTGTGTTTAAGCTCCTGCGAAACGAAGTTTCCCGTCAGTTTCCACATGGAAGATACGCAGGATATCGGAAGAGCATTCGGAACGAACGATAAATTTACCATTCGTCAAGGAACTCAGACCTTTGAAAAAGCGCCGTTTATTTCCCAGAAAGATTTCGAAAGCTACCGTTCCTTCCGGGCAGAAGATGGAACATTCGGTGTTGTCTTCAATGTGAAAAAGCCCCTTTGGTCACGGGTGGAAGCCACCACAACACAAAATCTCGGCAGCAATATTTTGCCCATGGTCAACGGGCACCCCATGGAATTGATCCGTCTCTATAAGGAACCTATCAGGAATGGCAAACTTGTCGTCTGGGGAGGTTTTACTCCTGCCGACCTGGCAGTCCTGGCCGAAGTCGTGCCGCCTTTGGATCCCGAACGGGAAAAACCCGTACTGGATCAGGCATCTTCCTCCAAACCCAACCTGAGTATCAGCCCGCAGGAATGGGCTGAAAAGGAAAAGGAAAAAAACGAACGTAAAGTTATCTCCGAAAAACGGGGACGGTTCTAAATCTCCGCTCGTTTACCCTTCCCACATTCGTACTTTTAGTTTCCCGTGGCTTCATTCAGGAATATTCTTGCCGGAATCAGCATCACCATTGCAGCATCCTGCATGGCGGTTCCGGCTCATGCCATCCTGTTAAGGCTGCCTACGGCCAATGACGCACTCTTTCGCAACAAGCCGGAAGATTTCTTCATGTATGTCGACCGTACGTTCGAGGGCGTCAAAAGCAAACCTTGGGAGGGTGGCCAATACGGATTCACCCGTACTCTTGTCCGGACACAAGCAGGGCCGGTCGCTACAAAATTTCATGAAGGCATTGACATCAAACCTCTGAAAAGAGATGCCACGGGTGCGCCTCTTGACATGGTGCACCCTGTTGCCGGCGGACGCGTCGTCCATGTATCCGACAACCCAAGGGATAGTTCCTATGGGCGTTATGTCGTTATCGAACACACTCTGCCGGATGGCCCCCTTTACAGCCTGTATGCCCACCTGGCCTCGACGAATTGCAAGCCTGGAGATGTCGTTGGTACCGGCAATACTATTGGGAAGCTGGGGTATTCCGGTGTCGGTATCAACAAGGAGCGAGCCCATGTTCATTTGGAACTCTGCCTTCTGCTGAACAGGAACTTTCAGAAGTGGTACGACGGGCGTAAACTCGGCACACCGAACAAGCATGGTATTTTCAACGGATTAAATCTCTCCGGATTCAATCCAGTGGATGCTCTCATGATTTGCAAGGACGGAACACCCTTCAACCTAAGCCAGTACATTTCCGGTCTCCCTCCCCAATATACGGTTCGCGTACCTAATGCGGGGACTCCCGACATGGTAAAACGATATCCATTTCTGCTCAAACAGGGATCAAGCAACCCCGCTTCCTGGGAGATTGCCCTGACTGATTCCGGAGTACCTGTTTCCTTCACGCCTTCGGCGGAGCCATGTGCCGAACCTATTGTCATTAGTGCCGTGCCACACCCCTTTTCACAGCTTTACAGAACGGTCAACCGAGTGAAGGGCTCCAGCAAAGCTCCCATCCTGACACCCTCCGGGAAAAGTTACATCAAACTCTTAACCATGAGTGCTCCGGAAAACTCGTCGGACAACTGACCACCAAGACAATTCGTCCATGTACCTACTGCTTTCATCACCCTATCTCTCCACGGCAACCAGAAAAGCAGCACATGCCTGTCTGATCGGCATGATGGCCGGCCTCTATATGGCTGTGGCTCTCCCGGCACAGGCCGAACCGGAACAATCCGAATCAGGAACTGCAACAGGAGACGGCATTAAAATCCCCGGAGCTTCCTTTCAGGAAGGATTGAAATCACTCCGCAGCAATGTCCCTCTTGTTGCAGCTCGCCATTTCAGGAAATCGCTCGATGCCAATTCTAAAAATTGGTCACGGGAACAGATAGTCATTGTCAGTCAATATCTAGCAGAATCCCTGATCCGCGGCGGGAGCTATCAGGAAGGGTTGGAACTCCTTTCTTCCCTGCCTCAGAATCCGGCCAACAACTACTGGACTGCTATCGGATTGATTGGACAGGGATCTCTGTCTAAAGCCCTCCAATGGCTCGTACGGACGGACTTGTCTCAATCTCCGGAATGGGTCCCGTACTTTCTCCAGGCACGAGCAGTTATTGCCGGTCGGTTGCATGATTACCAGTTGCTTCAAGCCAGCCTGGCTTCCCTGGTTGCTCTCAATCAAGGGGAATTGTCCGCCCGGGCCGCTGTCTGGCTTGCCGACTTCCAGATCAGGAAAAAAGAATATGAGCAAGCAGCAAAAACTCTGGCCCCCCTCCTGGAATCGCCGTCTACTCCCGAGGCTGGATCCGGACAACCGACTCCCCGTGAAGAACCTTCATGGATGGCCGTCATCAAGCCTCTTGCCCAAGTCGTACATGCCAATCTTCTCGCCAGCCAGGGACAATGGGACGAAGCCCAAAACGAACTGAAAACGCTTGCTTCTGCCAAAAATGCTCCGGACAAGGTAAAAGACCTGGCTCTTGTCGCCTCCGCCTTTCTGAAAATCGAACGGGAAAATGCATCTTCCGGTTCGGAATCCTCCTCCCCTGCCCCTGCTTCTACGGGAAGTGCAACTACGGACAATACGGATTATATGGGAGAAGACCAACTTCTTGCCTTCATTTCCAGCAATCCTGATTCCGCTCTTTTGACGGATGTCTTTTTAGTCCTGATGCGGGAAAAAACGTTTTCTTCCAATCCGCAGGCTTTGGAAAAGCTGACGTCTTGGGCAAACGGTTCCGACAATACCCGCCAGCCTCTGGCTGCCTATGCCCTGTGCGATGTCCTGGCAGGAAAAAAGGACTATGAGGAAATAATCGACCTGACCAGGAGAACTCTTAAAAAATCTCCCGCCAATCCTGTTTCCGAATCACTCTTGTTGAAAGCGCTCGGTATCCTGCTCAAGCAGGGACTTGTCGATCAGGCCGATGCGTTGATCAAAGAATTTCCCGGCTTCAAATCCGCTGCAGTCCGCTTCGAGGCCGGACGGATTGCCTATGAACAGCAGCGTTTCGATGATGCCCTCAATGCGTTCAAATCCGTAATTAGAACCGGAGGAGGAGACAATCTCATTTCCTCCGCCCTCTACAATGCCAACCTGACGGCACTGGAACTGGCGGATAAGAGTTCCCTTAAGGATGTGATGCAACAAACGGTAATGGACTCCAAATTGCGAGAAGCCCTTGCCTATGAGCAGGCTCACTATTCCGCCCAGAGGATGATGCCGGAGGCTCTGGAAGAACTTCGGAAAATGATCGCCGACTATCCCTCTTCACCTTGGGTGATTCCTGCCCGCCTCGACATGGCGGAAGTCATGCTGAACCTCAATCCTCCGGATGTAGACGGAGCCGTCCAGCAAATATCCCTGCTGAAAGAGGACGACATGGATGAAGAACAAAAATTGCGCCTCATTCGCTTGAATATTATGGTTCCGGAAATCCGGCAAAATTGGGCGGAAGCTATTTTTACCGCGCGCAAGGCTTTGAAACAGTATCCCAACGCTCCGTGCGCCGATGCCATTCAATTGAAACTGGGAGAACTGCTCTATAAGAACGGCAGCTTCAACGAGGCTCTTCTTGTGCTGCAGCCATTCGCTTCACAATATCCCGATTCCGACTTGCAACGCGCAGCCCTGTTTCTCGCAGGCAAAGCTGCGGAACAATGCAATACTCAGAGTTCTCTGGATACTGCACTGACCCTGTTCCGGCAACTGGCTCATACGCCGGGCAAGCTGGCTCTCTCCTCGGAACTGGAAATTGCTACCCTCCTCCTCAGAAGCGGCAAGTCCTGCGAAGCTATTGCATCCTTGAACGAACTTCTTCAGCGTAAATTACCATCGACCATCCGCCTCCAGGCACTTTCCACAGAAGCCGATGCCTGGGCCTCTCTGGGAGAATCCGATCCCGAATCCCTGACCAAAGCCCGGGAATTCTGCACGAGGATGCTTGAGATGCCTAACATTCACCTCTACTGGAAATTTAAAGCGCTTTCACAACGAGCCCAGTTTGCCGAAAAGCAAGGAGATATGGAGGCCGCCCTGCATGATTACTCGACTATTCTCCAATACAAGCCCGACCCTCATTCCGTGGATAAGCGCGATTGGTACTGGTTCTACAGCGCCGGTTTTGCTGCCTTGCATATCCTCGAGCTGCGTCAAGATTGGCAGGCTGCCTTGAATCTTGCCGTCCGTCTTTCCAAAACAACCGGACCCAAGGCACGTGAAGCCGCCAACAAGGCACGCCGCATCAAGCTTGAGCATTTCATCTGGAACGATCCTGAAACGGATGCCGTATCCCAGCCAACCGAGGAGGAAGCGAAACTCGCCCCTCCTGCGGCACAATAATATCCCATTTCTCCGCCATGATTCAAGATCCCAAAGGCAAATCCTGGAGGCCGAATGCCGCCGCTGTCATTCTGAGTACGGATGGCAAGGTTCTCCTGGGCAAAGATGCAGGACGTAATACTTACTGGCATTTCCCCCAGGGAGGTGCCGTCAAAGGAGAAACCATCGAACATGCCCTGGCCCGGGAAGTATGGGAAGAAGTTGGTTTACGCCCGGGTGACTATATTATTGCCAAGACGCTCTCCGGACTGAGATACAAGTATCCGGAAAACAACAGTAAAAGCGGCAAATGGATCGGTCAGGAGCAAACCTACTTCCTGCTCATTTGCAAAAAGGACAATCCCAAGACATCCGTCAACAGGAGCCCCGAATTTTCAAAAATCAGATGGTTTGACCGGAAAGAATTGAAACTCAACCTCTTTCCAAAATTCAAACGCTCGGTTATCAAAAAGGTCCTCGATGAATTTTTCCCGTCTGTCAAATTGACGGCACCGTCCAAATCTCCGCTTTTTTCAGAAGCCCAACATATTTACCCTATTAATCAATCTCTTCCCGTTATGGACAGATATCTTGTGCCGGCCGGCATCAAACTCAATCTCAAAGACTATGCCCCCGATGACAAATCACTTTTTTCCGGGAGCAAGGAAGAAGCTCTGATTGAGTTTGACACCCTCAATAAGGAGTTTCAGGAATTACAAAGGAAGATGTATGCAGAAAACAAACACCGTATTCTCGTCGTCTTCCAGGCCATGGATGCCGGAGGCAAGGACGGTTGTATCAGAAACGTCTTTTCCGGTATCGATCCCCAAGGCCTCCGCGTCGTTCCTTTCAAGAAACCCACCGCAGACGAATTGGCCCATGACTATCTCTGGCGCATTCATCGGGAAGTCCCGGGAAATGGGCAGATAGCTGTTTTCAACCGCTCCCATTACGAAGATATTATCGCTGTCAAGGTGAAGAGGATCTTCCCGGACGAAGTCTGGAAAAGAAGATACCGCTCTGTCATTGACTTCGAACATATGCTGGCCAGCGAGGGTACGGAGATCATTAAAATATTCCTCAATATCTCCAAGGGCGAACAAAAAGCACGCCTGGAAGGTCGCCTGCGCAACCCTGACAAGGTCTGGAAATTCCAAATGGACGACCTTGATGACAGAAACAGATGGGACGAATTTCAGGGCGCTTATCGCGAGCTAATCGAGGCGACTTCTTTCCAGCACGCTCCTTGGTATATTATCCCCGCCGATCGCAAATGGTACAGAAACCTCATAGTAACAAGGATTCTTGTCGAAAAATTGCGCTCTCTCAACTGCGAATACCCTCAATTATCCTTCGATCCATCCACCATTCGAGTGAACGATTAATTCGATTTGATTTTCTGCCGAGCTCTTCATGCTAAAGTTTTCTCAAAAAATAGTTTGAACGTTTGTTCTTATATTGTATTCTAACGTGTGGAGGATCTGGGAGAGGAAAATCCGATCCCAAGGTAATCTTACACACATACACACGCAACCTAACATCGTACATGAAAGGCAATTCCAAAATAATAAAGAAAGGGGCAATGCTGCTGGCATCCGAAAGAAATGAATATATCTTGAGGCTACTGGCAGAACAAGGGGCAGCAAGAACCACCCAGCTTGCTAAATCGATGAACGTTACCGATGAAACGGTGCGAAACGATTTAATCAGACTTGAGCAAAGCGGTCTTCTCGTGCGAGTTCATGGTGGCGCTGTTTCGTTGAACAAAAAGACGAGCAATGAAAACCTGCTGAAGCATACGACCTATGATGTGGAACTTGCCAAGGCGGTTGTCAGACACATGCAACCTCATTCGACCATCTTTTTGGACGGAGGCACGCTGGGTAATCTCATCGCTTCCTACCTTCCGGCCGAAGATATGACTGTTGTATCCAATAGCACCACGGTGATCGAACGTCTCAAGTCCAATAACAATATCGAAGCATATTGTACCGGAGGATTGCTGGATCGCAAGTCCGGCCTTTTCATCGGCCACAGGGCTGCCGATTCGCTCGGACACATGGGACTGGACAACATCATCCTCATCGCCGATTCGTATTCGGCATCGCGCGGTCCCGGATTTTCCAGCCAGGGCAAGGCGGAATTCTTTGAAAAGATTCTTCCCTTCACGAAATCCCTGTGCGTCGTCTGTCCTTCCGCAAGCATGCAGGGACCGTCCTCCTACTACACCATCCCCCTGTCGAAAGTTAACCTTTTGATCACGGATGAGAATGTCGATGAAGAAGAACTTCACGACATCGAACAAACCGGGGTTGTCGTCGAACAAGCCTGATTCCCTGAACGAAACCGTTCTTCCTCGCAGGGCTGGGTGTTCAAGCATCCGGCCCTGCTTTTTTAGGCTCGTTTTGTTTCAAAAATGTATGACAAATTTGTAATATATCAAGTTGATATTCCAAATTTGTCATTCATTGTTTCAAGGATAATTATCACTAATATCACATAATTAATTCATTATCAGTACTCTCTATTAATTTTAAAAAGTTGGCATGGTATTTGCAAATAAAAAGGCGTCCGGACAAGAAACCGGAACACTAATTCAGGAACACAATCCCCACTATGAATATGGAATCAATCCCTGCACATCCCGCCTCCGGTTTATCCCGAATTGAAGAAATCTACGGGAAAGACGTCTTCGGCCTCAGCACAATGAAGCGTTACCTCTCCCGGGATGTGTACAAGAATCTGCTCAATACGATCAAGAAAGGAAGCAAGCTGGATTCCAGCATCGCCGACGAAGTTGCCGAAGCCATGAAGCAATGGGCTATCAGTAACGGAGCAACCCATTATACGCACTGGTTCCAGCCATTGAATGACGCGACGGCCGAAAAGCACGAGGCCTTTTTGGAAATGGACGGAGGAATGGCCTCTCTTGAGTTCTCGGGTAAGAGCCTGATCCAAGGAGAACCGGATGCATCGAGTTTTCCCTCCGGTGGCCTTCGCGCTACATTTGAAGCTCGCGGCTACACAGCCTGGGATCCCACCAGTCCCGCCTTTATTAAAAGGACCAACGGAAGTGCAACTCTGTGCATTCCGACCGCATTTTGTTCATACACGGGACAGGCTCTCGACAAGAAGACCCCCCTGCTCCGTTCCATGAAAGCCGTTACCGGGCAAGCCCAGCGCATTCTAGCCTGCTTTGGAGAAAAACCGGATATCGTGGTCAATTCCAGTCTCGGTGCGGAACAGGAATACTTCCTTGTGGATCTTAAACTCTACACTCAAAGACCGGACCTGATCATGTGCGGACGAACCATTTTCGGCAATGTTCCTCCCAAGCACCAGCAGATGGAAGACCACTACTTCGCCAGCATTAAGGAACGTATCCTGGAGTTCATGTCGGAAGTAGACGAATCCCTGTGGCGTCTCGGCATTCCGGCTAAAACACGCCACAATGAAGTCGCTCCGGCACAATTTGAAATCGCTCCTATCTTCGAGGGAATCAACTTGGCTGTGGATCATAACATGCAGCTCATGGAAGTTCTCAGCAAAACAGCGACCAAGCACGGCTTTGCATGCCTCTTCCATGAAAAGCCCTTCGACGGCATCAACGGATCCGGCAAACACAACAACTGGTCCCTGGGTGCCCCCGGATTCGGCAGTTTACTCAACCCTGGCAAAAGCCCGCATGAAAATGCCATCTTCCTTACTTTCCTGTGCGCCGTGATTGAAGCAGTGGACAAACATGCCGATCTTCTGAGAGCTTCCGTCGCTAAGGCAGGCAACGATCACCGCCTCGGTGCCAACGAAGCCCCCCCCGCTATTATCTCCATTTATTTGGGCGATCTGCTGGACGAGATCATCAATCAGATCGAACAAGGACAGACGGTGGCATCCCGCCAAAGCGGAGTCATGAAAATCGGAGTCGATTCCCTGCCCGAGTTCCCTCTGGATACATCGGATCGCAACCGCACAAGCCCGTTTGCCTTTACCGGCAACAAGTTTGAGTTCCGCGCCGTCGGTTCCTCTCAAACCTGTGCCTGGCCGATGACCGTATTGAACTTGATTGTTGCGGAAGCTCTTGATCGCATTGCTTCCATTCTGGAACCTGTTGCCGGCAAACCCGAATTCCGCAGTACACTGCAGGAAACACTCCGGGACATCGTGAAGAAGCACAAGAGAATCATCTTCAACGGAAACGGATACAGTGACGAATGGATCAAGGAAGCGGAACGCCGCGGCTTGCCCCACCTTCGTACAACCCCGGAGGCCCTGGCCATTTTGGAACTGCCGGAAACAGTGAAACTTTTCAGCGATTACGGAGTCATGTCTCCCTCCGAATTGCATGCCCGGTACGAAACCCAAATGGAAATCTACGGTAAGGAACTGGACATTGAGGCAAAAACAGCAGCGGAAATGGTGCGTACACTCTACATCCCGGCTGTTTCCAAGTACCTCTGCCAGTTACACAAGACTATCGCTTCCATGTCCGCGAACCATGTGTCCGCCGGAAGCGAATGCCTGGCCGGCATTGCCGCCAGCATCGGCAAACTCTGCGATGATCTGCCTGCCCAGCTGGCAGCGCTGGAACATTGCGACTCATTCGAAAGCCAAAAATCGGCAATGGCCACTCTGCGATTCACCATCGACAGCCTGGAAGCGCTAACCGACCATTCCGTCTGGCCCGTGCCGACATACGCCCAATTACTCTATATCCGATAACCATCAACATCACTGTCGGCCCGCCTGCTCGTCCCTTTCCCGGCTGTATGCGGGTCGACCGTACCCCACCAGCCACATGCAATTCAGTTCATACCTCCCCCAACCACAAGGACTTTACCATCCTCAACACGAGCACGACGCTTGCGGCGTCGGCATGGTCTGCGATATTAAAGGCCGAGCTTCGCATGACATCGTCCTCAAAGGCATGACCGTGCTGGAACGCCTCCTGCATCGCGGGGCCGCCGGCAGCGATCCGGACACCGGAGACGGTGCCGGCATCCTCATTCAGCTCCCTCATGCGTTCCTTGAGGCCAGTTGTCCCGACATATCTTTCCCAGAGCCGGGGTG
The DNA here is from genome assembly GCF_029854675.1 of Akkermansia sp. N21169. Classification (NCBI taxonomy): domain Bacteria; kingdom Pseudomonadati; phylum Verrucomicrobiota; class Verrucomicrobiia; order Verrucomicrobiales; family Akkermansiaceae; genus Akkermansia; species Akkermansia sp. N21169. Next base: position 42,769 of record NZ_JARWNC010000037.1, read on the forward strand.
CTACGGTGCCGCCTGTGTTTTTCTACCCACAGATGACTCTCTGGCAAGCAGATGCATGAAAATCGCAGAAGATTGTATTCTCAAGGACGGATTCCGTCTCCTGGGATGGAGAACCGTCCCCGTCAATCTGGATGCCATTGGTGTCCAAGCTCGTCTTTCGGCTCCATCGATCCGCCAATTTTTCATCGTCCCCGGTAACGAACAACTCCGGGGGGAAGATCTGGAACGATCTCTTTATATTCTCCGCCGCACAATAGAGCGAGCCATGGACGAGGCTCTGCCGGAACTGGGAGACAGGTTTTATATTGCCAGTCTTTCGGCCCGAACCCTCATCTACAAGGGGCTTTTGAAGGCTCCTCAGCTTCCCCGGTTTTACCAGGATTTAACGGATCCCAGGCTTGTTTCCGCAGTAGCCGTCGTCCACCAGAGATATTCGACTAATACATTCCCTTCCTGGCCCCTGGCACATCCTTTCCACATGCTTGCACACAACGGGGAGGTTAACACAATCAAGGGCAATATCAATCAGATGAATTCCCGGGAAAACTTTTTGTCCTCCCCCCTGTTCGGGGAAAACATTTCCCGCATTCTGCCTGTCATACGTTCCGGGCAAAGCGATTCCGCCTGTCTTGACAATGTTCTGGAATTGCTTGTCCGAGCCGGTCGCAGCCTGCCTCACGCCATGATGATGCTGATTCCCCAGGCTTGGGGAAGCCGTCATTTCATGAGTGAAGACGTCAGAGGATTTTTCGATTTCCACGCCGGTATCATGGAACCATGGGACGGTCCGGCTGCCGTTTGCTTTACGGATGGACTGGGCGCCGGGGCCATGGTGGATCGCAACGGTCTGAGGCCGGTGCGCTACACGGTTACAAGTGACGGATTGCTTGTTCTGGCATCCGAAGCCGGCGTTCTGGACCAGGAGCCGGCTCTGGTGATCAACCGCGGATGCCTGCATCCCGGACAAATGCTCTGGGTCGACTTTGCTGCCGGACGCATTGCATATGACAGCGAGATCAAAACCCATGTTTCTCGCCTCCAGCCCTATCGTCGCTGGTGCGAGGAAAACCGTATCCATGTCCACGGATTTTTCGATTCCGTTATGGCACCTACCGTCAACCGTGAACTTCTGCCCAGTCGCCACGCTCTATTCGGCTACACGAAGGAAGATTTGGAACTTATCCTCTCCCCCATGGCAAAAACGGGCGTCGATCCCATCGGTTCCATGGGTAACGATACGCCTCTGGCAGTCATGTCGGAACGCCCCCAACTGCTATTCAACTATTTTAAGCAATTGTTCGCGCAGGTTACCAATCCTCCGATTGACCCGATCAGGGAAGAACTTGTCATGTCGCTCACCACCTTCATCGGCAACCCACCCAACATCCTGGAGGAAACTCCCGCCATGGCGCGATTGATCAAACTGGATCGTCCCATCCTGACATCCGGAGATCTGGACCGCCTCCGAGAGTGCAAGGAACCGGATTTTCGTTCTCTCACCCTGGAGCTTTCATTCGATGCCTCGGCTCCCGACTCTTTGGAAACAGGTCTGGACGATCTTTGTGCACGGGCGGAAAAAGCAGTGCGCACAGGGTATTCCATTCTCATCCTCTCCGACCGCAATCTGCCGCCGGACAAAGCTCCCATACCATCGCTTCTGGCAGTATCCGCCGTCAACGCCCACCTCGTCAATCTGGGACTTCGTACGGGATCCGGCCTAATTGTCGATACCGGAGAAGCTCGTGAAACGATGCATTTTGCTCTGTTGCTTGGGTACGGTGCCACGGCTATTTGCCCCTATCTCGCCATAGAGACAATTACGAAATTGTGGCAGGACGGAGCACTGGGAGAATCCATTTCCGAAGCCCGGGCGCTTACCAATTACATCAAGGCCCTGGACAAGGGATTGCTTAAAATCATGAGCAAAATGGGAATTTCCACTTTGCGCAGCTACCGGAGGGCTCAGGTTTTTGAAGCTATCGGCCTGGATCGTTCGATGGTGGATCGCTACTTCGCCGGAACTGAATCCCGAGTCGGCGGAATAGGGTTAAAGGAAGTGGGACGAGAAACGCTCATGCGCTACGAAGCATCCCGCCAAGAACATATCGAACTGGAAAACGCCGGAATCTACAAGTACCGTAAGGGAGGAGAAAAACACCTCTGGACATCCGAACTCATCGGACTTTTCCAGCGTGCCGTCAGGAATGCCGACTACGGCAAATTCAAGGAATTTACCGCGAAAATGGACGATGCTTCGCAGAACCTTTGCACTTTGCGCGGATTGTTCCGGTTCAAGGAGACGACGCCAGTCCCACTTGAAGAAGTGGAATCTGCTCTCCAAATTGTCAAAAGATTCGTCAGCGGCGCCATGTCTCTGGGTGCTATCTCCCGGGAAGCACACGAGAGTATCGCCATTGCCATGAACCGCCTCGGCAGCATGTCCAACTCCGGCGAGGGCGGAGAAGATCCAGCCCGCTACATCCCCCTGGAAAACGGGGATTCCCTCTGCTCCGCCATCAAGCAGGTTGCTTCGGGCCGATTCGGCGTGACGGCAGAGTACCTGGCACACGCCAAGGAGATACAAATCAAAATTGCCCAGGGAGCCAAGCCGGGAGAAGGAGGTCAACTTCCCGGAGGAAAAGTGAATGAAGAAATTGCCCGCGTGCGTCATTCCACGCCCGGAGTAACCTTGATTTCTCCCCCGCCTCACCACGACATTTATTCCATCGAAGACCTGGCTCAATTGATCTACGACCTGAAGAATGCCAATCCGGAAGCCCGGATATCGGTCAAGCTGGTCTCCGAAGTCGGCGTAGGAACAGTTGCGGCAGGCGTCGCCAAGGGTGGGGCTGACATGGTGCTGGTTTCCGGTCATGACGGAGGCACGGGAGCTTCTCCCCTGACATCAATCATGCATGCAGGCCTCCCTTGGGAGCTGGGACTTGCAGAAACCCAGCAAACTCTTGTCCTGAACAATCTGAGGGGTTCCGTCCGCCTGCAGACGGACGGTCAGCTCAAGACGGGGCGCGACGTGATCATTGCCACTCTTCTGGGAGCGGAAGAGTACGGTTTTGCTACGTCGGTTTTGATCGCCATGGGGTGTGTCCTCATGCGCGTTTGTCAAAAGAATAGCTGCCCGGTCGGTGTGGCCACCCAAGATCCGGAACTCCGCAAAAAATTCCGTGGAAAGCCCGAATATATTGTCCACTTCCTCATGTTTGTTGCAGAAGAAGTCCGGGAATACCTGGCTCGGCTCGGATTCCGTTCCATCGATGAAGCTGTAGGAAGAACAGACCTGCTGGACATCAATCCGGCCATTGAGTATTGGAAGACGAGGAATCTCGATTTCTCGTCCATTCTGTCTCCCGTTGCCAATCAGTCAGGACATCCCGTTCGTTTCACAACGCCGCACGACCACGGAGTCGAACGTTTCTTCGACGGCAAATTCATGGAATTTACCCGTCCGGCACTGGAGTCGGGCCGCCCGGTAGAAGCCGCTTTCCCGGTAGCCAACACGGATCGTTCCGTCGGGACCATGTTGTCCGGCAAAGTCGCCCTGGCTTACGGTCATGAAGGATTGCCGGATGATACTGTCCGTCTCCATTTCCGCGGTACGGCAGGACAATCGTTCGGAGCTTTTCTGGCTCACGGAGTTACCTTGACCCTGACAGGGGAAGCCAACGACTACCTGGGTAAAGGGCTTTCCGGAGGCAGAATCATCGTCCGCCCCTTTGAAGCGGCTACCTATTCTCTGGAAGATAACATCATTGCGGGGAATGTCCTGTTGTATGGAGCAATCAACGGTACGGTATTTATCAATGGTGCAGTCGGTGAACGTTTCGCCGTCCGCAATTCCGGGGCAACAACAGTCGTCGAGGGTACAGGCAATCATTGCTGCGAGTACATGACGGGCGGTACAGTCGTTGTCCTCGGACCGACGGGGGTTAACTTCGGGGCAGGCATGAGTGGCGGTTTTGCCTATGTGCTGGACGAAGACGGTTCATTCGACCGCCGCTGCAACCTATCCACTATTGACCTGGAACCGGTCAAAGCACCGGAGGATGTGGCACGCCTGCATTCCCTGATTGAGGAACATGCGGAACTAACCGGTTCCCCTCTGGCCCGCCGTATCCTGGAATCATGGGATGACGTATTGCCAAAGTTCGTCAAGGTGTTTCCGATGGAATACCGGCGGGTTTTGAGTACAATGAATGCACAGGAAGTCCCTGCCCCTCAATCCGTCCACATTCGGCATTAATCTCCAGTCACTCATTCCACTATGACGCCCCATCCTACGCTTGCCGGAAACAGCACCGAACTGGAAATCCTGCTGGAAATTTCCAAACTCCTCGTCCGGCGCAATCATATGGATGAACTCTGGGATAAAATTCTGGAGGTACTCAGGGGAAGGCTGCCCATCACACGGGCAGCCCTTACCCTCCGCCATAGCCACGAACTTGTCATTGAAGCTTCGTTCGGATTGACGGATTTGGCCCGTTCGCTCGGCAAATACAGAATTGGGGAAGGTGTAACGGGGAGGGTCGCCCAGTCGGGAAAACCGGAGGTCATTCCCGACACGACAACCGACCATACCTTCCTCAATCGAACGCGCATCAGGAAGGAAGACCAACCGGAATCTTTCCTCTGCGTCCCCATCATCCATGACGAAGTCGTCATTGGTACATTCTCGATCGATTACCCTCAGCAAAGCCCGGAAGAACTGGATAAACTCCTGAACCTGATGATTGTCCTGGCGAACATTATGGCCGATGCCGTGGAGGCATTCCGTGCCGAAGTCGAAGAACGCGAGCACTTGCAAACGGAAAACGACCGTCTGCGTCAACAACTCGGGCGCCAGACCCGCCTGCCGGGACTCATCGGCAATTCATCTCCCATGCGGGAGATTCAGTTGCAGATCATCCAGGTAGCCCGTTCTTCTGCAACAGTCCTGATTCGTGGAGAATCCGGTACGGGCAAGGAACTGATCGCCCAATCCATTCACTACAATTCCGACAGGAAACAGGGACCGTTTATTGCCGTCAACTGTGCGGCTCTACCCGAAAACCTGGTAGAATCCGAATTGTTCGGCCATGAAAAAGGGGCTTTCACCGGAGCCCACAAAATGAGGAAAGGACGGTTCGAAGCCGCTTCGGGAGGAACGCTCTTTCTTGATGAAATCGGGGATATCTCACCCGGGGTACAGGTCAAACTCCTCCGCGTGCTTCAGGAACGAATTTTTGAACGAGTCGGCGCCCAGGAACCAATCCGTACAAATGTCCGCGTCATCGCTGCCACAAGCCGCAATCTGGAAGAAAAAATGCAGGAAGGCAGCTTCCGGGAAGACTTGTTCTACCGGTTAAACGTTTTCCCCATCATCGTACCTCCACTGCGATCGAGAAAATCGGATATCGTTTCCCTGGCCGACTACTTCCTTGGCAAGTACAATGCCTCGTACAACAAGAATATCCTCCGTATCTCTACGCCGGCAATCAATATGCTCATGTCTTACCACTGGCCGGGTAATGTCCGTGAGCTGGAGAACGTTATCGAACGGGCTGTTCTTGTTTCCGACAATGGAGTTATCAATTCCTTCGACCTCCCTCCATCCCTCCAAACCGCCATTGCCACCAATACATCCATAAGCACGATCCCGGGGACTTCGACCGGGATGGACGCCCAGATAGCTTCCTTTGAAACGGAAATCATCACAGACGCCTTGAAACGCAATCAGGGGAATGTGGCGGCATCGGCTCGCGACCTGCAAACCACAATCCGTAAGCTCCATTATAAAATCAACAAGCTCGGAATCACGCCTCCTTCCTACAAGTAGCCTCATGAAAATCGGCATCATCCAACCCTATGTAACGCCAGGAGATTTTCCCCGGAATGTCCGGGCTATCATCGAAGCCTACCGTGCATGCCTGGACGATGGGGCCGACTTGGTCGCCGCCCCTGCCATGAGTTTGAGTGGGCCTGAACCTGAAGGGCTGCTGCATCGATCCGCTTATGCGAGGGAACACGAAGACGCGCTTCGTTACATGGCTTTGGAAATGGGGAAAGTGCCTCTCATCATGGGATCAGTGGAAGGACTGGATGGTGCGGGACATCCATCCCGCCGGTTTTATGTACTGACGCAGGACTCCGTCTCGAAACTGGATGAATTCCCCGGAGTCATCGATGTCAATAATATCGGGGTATGTCTTGTCAATGGACGGGAATCTCTGGAAGAAATTTCTTCCCGGGTACATGCCGAACTTATCCTCTATTTTCCGGAAGCCCCATGGAGCATGGAACAGACTGTAAATATGGTCGAGGCAGCGCGCCGGACGGCCACGGGATTCCATCTCCCAGTCGGTGTTATCCGACATGCCGGAGGACGTGGCGAAACCGTCGATGCGGGATCCTCTTTCCTGATAGATGGTGACGGCAGGGTGTGCGGCGTTTTGGCCCCGTTTCTTCCCGATGAACGCGTTGTCAATACGATCAAACCAGGGAAACATTCATTCCCTGGTGCCGGGACTGCTCTAAATTTAGCCATTAAGGCCGGTATTCGCGATTTCATTTCCAAAGGCGGCTATGCCGGAGCCGTACTCATGCACGCCGATACTCCGGAGTTCCGCTTGCTGGAATCCCTGGTTACCGAGGCCCAGGGAGAATCCCCCTGTATCTGGGAATCTGCCCCGGATTTGGAGAATCCTTTGAACCGTGCGGAAACCGCCAATCTTCTGCTGCTTTCCCCGTGCCATAAAAACGCTCTGTTTCATGGAGCCAGGCCCGAAGCTCATTATCTGCCTTTTGGTGATTTGTTTGGTAGTGATCTGAAAGGCGGACGTCCGGGACATTTCCGCAGAGGTTCCGAAGATGACATCCTGCATAGCCTGGTTGACCTCCACCGTTCCGGGACTGATCTGATCACGGAAGGGTACTCGGAGATCGATGTCCGCAGTTGTCAGAGAGCTGTGGAACGTTCCGCCTGGTCCCGGAGGCAATCTCCCCCCCTCCTTCATTTATACGGGATGCCGGTACCCTGTCCTCTTCTGCACCGGTTTTCCGATTAAAACGGTTTTTTCCTGATAGCTTTCCTCTTGGCCTTACGTATAATGTGAGCATGTATTTCTTCTCTCGTTTCGATGTTTTCAAACACGTAATATCCCGTCCTGTACTGGGAAGCCTTTGCTCCGCTCTGATTTGTTTCCCTATTGTGTACGCCGCCCCTCAGGATGACGGCAAGGGTCCCGACGGCCCCGTCTATTCTCCAGGAACCCATTCCATGTACAAAGATGGTTGGATAGACTTCAATAAAAACGGGAAGAAGGATGTTTACGAAGATCCCCTTGCCAAGATTGACGACAGAATCGAAGACCTCCTCTCCCAGATGACTCTGGAAGAAAAAACCTGCCAGATGGTCACCCTCTACGGTTATCGGCGAGTTCTGCCGGATGCTCTCCCTAAACCGGAATGGAAAAACAAGATTTGGAAGGATGGCATGGGAGCCATTGACGAACACTTGAACGGGTTCATCCAGTGGGGACTCCCTCCGTCGGACAATCCCAATGTCTGGCCCGCATCCCGCCATGCATGGGCCCTCAACGAAGTCCAGAAGTTCTTTATAGAAGACACGCGCCTGGGCATCCCCACCGATTTTACCAACGAAGGTATTCGCGGCGTGGAAAGCTATATGGCCACCAATTTCCCCACCCAGCTCGGCATCGGCCATACATGGAACCGACGACTCGTCCGTAAAATCGGTGAAATCACCGGACGGGAAGGACGCCTTCTCGGCTATACCAACGTATATGCCCCGATTCTCGATGTAGGACGCGACCAGCGCTGGGGACGCTACGAAGAAGTATATGGCGAAAGCCCGTACCTCGTCGGAGAACTCGGTGTGGAAATGGCCAAAGGGATGCAGAAAGACTATCAGGTTGCCGCCACGGCCAAGCATTACATTGCTTACAGCAATAACAAGGGGGCGAGAGAAGGCATGTCCCGCGTTGATCCACAAATGTCACCCCGCGAAGTCGAACTGATCCACGTATATCCCTGGCGGAAGGTTATTGGCAAAGCCGGTCTCCTTGGAGCTATGAGCTCCTATAACGACTACGACGGAGAACCGATCCAGAGCAGCAAGTACTGGCTCACGGACCGCCTCCGCAAGGATTTCGGATTTAAAGGTTACGTCGTTTCCGACAGCGATGCCGTCGAATATCTCTATCAGAAGCACAAAACCGCGTTGGACATGAAAGACGCTGTCCGGCAAAGCGTCGATGCCGGGTTGAACATTCGCTGTACTTTCCGGTCTCCGGATTCTTATGTCCTGCCCCTTCGCGAACTCGTGCGTGAAGGAGGATTGAGCATGGAAACCATCGATGAACGCGTCCGCGACATTCTCCGCGTCAAATTCCTCGTCGGCCTTTTCGACCATCCCTACCAAACCGATCTGGCCGCAGCCGACAAGGAAGTCAATTCCGAAGAAAACCAACAGGTCGCTTTGCAGGCTTCCCGGGAAGCCATCGTTCTGCTCAAGAACAAGGACAAAACTCTGCCTCTCGACGCAAACAAACTCAAGAAGGTGGCCGTTATCGGACCGAATGCCGATGAAAAGGCTTTTGCCCTGACTCACTACGGTCCTTTGGCCGTGGAAGTAACCACTGTGCTCGACGGGGTGAAAAAAAAGCTCGAAGGAAAAGCTGAAGTTGCCTACTCCAAGGGGTGCGATCTTGTGGACGCTCGTTGGCCCGAATCGGAAATCGTCCGCATGCCGCTAACAGCCGATGAACAGAGAGACATCGACCAGGCCGTCGAAACCGCCAAGGACAGCGACGTTATCATCGCCGTACTTGGAGGAGGTCCCCGCACATGCGGCGAGAACAAATCCCGCTCTTCCCTGGATCTTCCCGGAAGACAGGAAGATCTCCTGCGCGCTCTGCACGCTACCGGCAAGCCCGTCGTCCTCGTGCTGATCAATGGCCGACCCTTGAGCATTAACTGGGCCGACCAAAACGTGCCCGCTATCGTCGAAGCATGGTATCCCGGTTCTCAGGGGGGGACGGCGATCAGCGACGTCCTCTTCGGGGACTACAACCCGGGCGGTAAACTGACCGTCACTTTCCCGAAGACCACCGGGCAAATTCCGTTCAACTTCCCCTCCCGGCTGGCTTCACAAGTCAACGGAGGAGGCACTCCCGGTCAGAGGGGTAACCAGTCCCGTGTCAATGGTCCCCTTTATCCGTTCGGACACGGTCTGAGCTACACGAGTTTCAAGTACTCCGACCTGAAGATCGAACCCCGGGTCGTGACGCCCAATCAGAAAGTCAAAGTCAGCTTTACCCTCAAAAATACAGGAGACCGTGAAGGGGATGAAGTCGTCCAATTGTACACGCGCGACATCATTTCCTCCATCTCCGGTTATGAAAAGCTCTTGAATGGTTTTGACAGAATCCCTCTGAAGCCAGGTGAATCGAAGCGTGTCGAACTGGAATTGGATCCGCAGGATCTGGCCCTCATCAATGCCCACCGCGAACGTGTCGTTGAACCCGGAGACTTCGAAATCATGATCGGCGAATCCTCTGTCAAAACGAAGTTGAAAGGTACTCTGACGGTCATTGACGCCAATGACCGTCAGGCTCTCTCCCGCCAGCAAAACAAGCCGGAAGGCAAACTCCTCTCCAATATTCTTTCCGCTTCGACCGGACAGAATCTTGCTTCCCGAGCCGTTGACGGAGACAAGACCACATCCTGGCCGGCCAGTGCAGGCGATTATCTGACCCTGTCACTCAAGGAAGGTTCCCAGCCCCGTGAAATTCAGGTAACATGGGGGAAAGGCAGCAAGGCCGATTTCATCATCCAGGTTTCGTCAGGAGGAGGGCAGTTCCTCGATGTCGTGAGCGATACCATCCAATGTGACGCACCCGAAACGAAAACTTACAAATTGAAAGGTACGACGGCCAGCGACGCCCGCATTCTAATATCCCGGGGCAAGGCAGGCATTGCCAATGTGTCCGTTGCCGGATTTGAAGTGAAATAAATTCATCCCGCCCGTCAGCCGTAAATGACCGGTTGGCGGGCGCTTTTCTTTTCCATTTCCTGGCATGATTTCCTACTGTACAAACATTTATCCTGCCGAATCCTGGCAAGAGACTTTTGCTTCTCTGGAAGCCGGGATACCCTCTATTCGCCATTATCTGGAAGAATGGAAATCTCCTGCCCTAAACGCCCCCTTGGGCATCGGGCTCCGGTTGTCGGCTAAAGCGGCGACCGATTTATTGACATTTCCTGGGGAAATAGAACGTCTCAAGCTCTGGCTTTCCGAATGGGATGCCGTCGTCCAAACAATCAACGGATTTCCCTATGGCAACTTTCACGAAGGCCGTATCAAGGAGCTCGTCTTCAAACCGGACTGGACGACATACGAACGGTTCGAGTACACGGAAAAGTTATTGAATATTCTGGCACGGATTTCCCCGCAAGAATACATACCTTTGACAGTCAGCACCCTGCCTGGATCTCACAAATATTTCCATGCCGATGAAGAACGCATGTTTGCCTATCTGGATTCCTTGTGCGGCTTGATGAACCGCATTCATCAGGAAACCGGCAAAATTCTAACAGTCGGTCTGGAACCGGAACCTATGGGACATTTCGACGATACCTACGGAACCATCCGATTTTTCCATCGTTTGCAGAGTGTTTCCCGCAGGCCGGAATTGATTCAAAAGCATCTGGGCGTTACCTACGACACATGCCACTTCGCCGTCATGGGAGAATCCCCGGACTTCTCTCTCTTTGCCTGGAATGAATACGATATTCCCGTTGTCAAGATTCAGTTTTCCAACGCTTTGGAACTCAATGTTTCTTCACCAGGAGATCTATCCATTCTCCTTCCCTATGCAGAGCAAACCTATTTCCATCAAACAAGTATCCTGTTACCTGATGACAATACCCCCATGCTCTTTGCCGATTTGCCTGAAGCCTTGGAGTGGGCCAACCGGCATCCGGAAGTGCTTCATGGTTCCCGATTCCGTATTCATTACCATATTCCCCTCGGAGCCACCCCGGAAGCGCCGTTGGAAAATACGCACGAGCTAAATCTTGCCGTAGTAGAATATCTCAGAAGTCATCCTCATTTTCGGCCTGTCCTTGAAGTAGAAACCTATACATGGAATGTTCTGCCTCCGACTTTAAAACAGGATATTTCACGCCAAATTGCTTCTGAAATTGACACAATGCAACGTCTTATCGATAAATATCCCTTTCTTTGAAAAACAGGGCGTATTACAGTTTATCCTCTTGCGCAGAATAAATCACCCATGATAACTTCTTCACTGATATGAACAAAGCAGAGCTTATTGAAGAAGTGCGCAACCAGCTGGGCTGTGACGGTAGTTGCAAAGCCCGGGCGGCTGTAGCAGCCGTGTTGGGCAGTATCGAAGAAGCCCTCAAAACGGACGGTTCTGTCCAATTGATCGGTTTCGGAACATTTGCCATCAAGGAACGCCCCGCTCGTCAAGGCCGCAATCCAAAAACGGGAGAAGCGATAACGATTCCCGCCGCCAAGATTGTAACATTCAAGGCATCCAAGAGTCTTCTTGACTGATTTGTCTTTCTAGATTTCCTTTATTTCATTATCTTGAAAGGCTGTCTGGATTCAGGCAGCCTTTTGAATTTCTCCAGGACACGTATAATCGTCCATGATTCTACGAACGCGATAATTCCCTGTAGAACAGGAATGCAAGCTCGGCCATGGCATGTTCGATTTCCTTGGGATCTTCTTTGCAATCAGAGACGAATATGCTGATAAACAGGTTCCCTCCTTCGGACAATCTGATAACACCGGCATCGTTCAATGCACTGACAACTCCTTCGGGAGAGATATCCGAAGTTCCTGTCTTATGAGCAACAACCGTTTCCTTAGGCAATTTCCCCTTGAGACGGCCCGCTCCGGTTACGGTCTGTTCCAGAACATCCTTGAGAAAGCGGGTTGATTCCTTTCCGAGCATTTTTCCGGAATTCCAGGAACGAAATAAAATGTTCATCGCCAGCGGGGTTGAGGAATTGGCGTATTGGAGTTTATTATCGCGATGCATCTCTTCTTCCGTTGAACAAATGCGAATGTCTGCGATTCCTTTGTTCCGGAGGTAATTTTGGACGGATTCGACGCCTCCGACCAGACGAAACAGGATATCGCAGGCATTGTTATCACTCTCCGCTACAGAGTAACGGATCAGCTCCTTTAAGGGAATGGTTCCTCCCTGAGGATACTTTTCCCTCATAGGACTCCAGGTATTGGAGTGGATTTCATCCGGACTCACAAGGATAGGATCATCCAATTTCATGCTGCCTTGATCGACAAGATTTAAAACAGCAAGGGCCAGAGGAAACTTGAAGACGCTTTGCATCGGAAAAGCTTCTCCGGAAAGATGACTGTATAACAGCTGGTCGTCCAGTTCGACAGCAATTCCAACACGTCCTTTCAGCGATTGGACAATAGCGTCTGCACGACGGAGCGTTTCCGGGCTGCAGACGGTGGGGCCCGATTGCCCTTTCCGGGCAACTGATACATTCTGCTGAGGGTGCGACCATCCCGGCAAAGGAGAAAATCCTAAGATCGAGGCGATAACAATGGAGGGAAAAAGGGATTCCGTCGACATAATGGATTCTTCCCTACCATGATCAGGGCATAGGAAAAACCGTAAAGTCCGTATGCAGAATAAAATCCTGAGGAGGACTATAATAACTATATTTAATTATATAGTTAAACTATCTCAATATGCTCTTTTTTATTGCTTTGCTCTTTCATTTTTAGGAGAGACAAGAATTGACAACGCTCCATCTCCAGTGACATTGCAGGCTGTACCGAAACTATCCTGAGCAATGTAGAGAGCAATCATGAGGGCGCATTGAGCATCGCTGAAATGCAACATGGATTGCAAAATTCCGAGAGCTGAAAGGACAGCACCGCCGGGAGCCCCCGGGGCGGCTACCATCACGATTCCGAGGACGAGGATAAACGGCAGAAATGCGTCAAAAGAGGCGGGCACATGGTGGTTCGTCAGGAACATGAGGGCCAGTGAACACGTTGAAATTGTGATGGCGGAACCCGACAAGTGGATGTTGGCGCAAAGCGGGATCGTAAAGTCGGCAACGTGAGGAGGTACTCCCGCTTTTTTGGCTTGGCGCAAGGTGACGGGAATTGTTGCTGCGGACGACATGGTACCCAAAGCCGTCAGGTAGGCAGGAAACATGGTCGCTAGAATCTTCCAGGGAGGTTTTCCACTTTTAATTCCGGCAAGCGTATACAGAACGCTGAGCCATAGAAAGTGGAGGCATACTGCCAGGCAAAGAACGGAAAAAAAGGTACCGAGCATCCGTACGGCCTGCCCTTCTGCCGCAAGTTTGGCGAATTCTCCGGCGATATAAAAAGGCAGCAAGGGAATCACCACGCTTCCCAGAAAGAGTTCAACCACACTTTTCCCTTCATCGGCAAATGATTTGATGGAAACCAGTTTAAGCTTCTGGATAGAAAGTCCGAATACGAACGAAAGAGCGAGAGCCGTCATAACTCCCATTAAAGGCGGGATTTCCAATGTAAGAAAAGGAGCAAATGCTCTCTGTCCGGCAGGCACTGGAGGAAGTTCCTGCCCCACAAGGGAGGGAATCAATGGCGAGGCTATCCAAAAAGCCATGGATACTGCCAAAACGGTTGAGAAATAGGAAATGCCGACCGTTTTCCCCAACATTTTTCCCGCCTGGTCCGGCAAAGAGGAAATTCCCGAGGTAATAAAAAAGAAGACGATCAAGGGAATAACGAAAACAATCAGCTCGTTGATCATTGTTTGTACTGTCACCATCAGCCGCACCAGCCATTCGGCTCCCATTCCCGGAGCAAAACTGCCTATGACCATGCCCAGCAAGATACCGGCCACAATTTTCAGGATAAGTCTCATGGTGAACTTGTATGCCAAGTGTCTGATTCTGTAAATCTGTAAAATAGAACCTGGCATGTGATGCGAAAAATCGTTTGGAGAAAACATGTTCCTCCCGTTTTCGCAGCAGTTCGTTTTTACTATGGCAGACATTGCTGTTCCCAAGAAGGTATTCCTATTTACAATCCTTCGCATGGCATGAAACCGACTCATGGTTCTCATCCCCAGTCCCAATTACCATCTATCACCATGGAAAAACTCGTATCCTGCGGAATTATCGATTCCTACTTCGACAAGCTGAAAAGCAATCTGGAACTTGATGCAGCCATCGTCGGAGGAGGACCATCCGGCATTGTTGCAGCCTACTATCTGGCCAAAGCCGGGAAAAAAGTCGCTCTCTTCGACCGCAAACTCGCCCCCGGCGGCGGTATGTGGGGCGGGGCCATGATGTTCAACGACATTATCATTCAGGAAGAAGCCCTTTCGATCGTTGACGACCTGGAAATCGGCTACAAGAAATACGCGGAAAACGCCTATGTCATCGATTCCGTGCATGCGACATCCGCCCTGCTTTACCAGGCGACAAAAGCCGGAGCTACCATCTTCAATTGCTATTCCGTGGAAGACGTCGTTTTCAAGAACGACCGTGTCTCCGGCGTGGTCGTCAACTGGACTCCCGTGCTTCTTCAGCATATGCACGTCGACCCTCTGACGATTCTGGCCAAAGCTGTCCTCGACGGAACCGGGCACGATTGCGAAATCGCCTCCACTGTCGCCCGCAAAAATGGGATCAAGCTGGACACTCCCACGGGAGGAGTCGTTGGTGAAAAATCTCTTTCCGTCGAAGAAGGAGAACGGACGACGATTGAAAATACCAAGGAAATCTATCCCGGGCTGTTTGTCTCCGGCATGGCAGCCAACGGCGTCAGCGGCAGTTTCCGCATGGGTCCCATTTTCGGAGGCATGCTCATGTCCGGAAAGAAGGTGTCGGAATTGATGATAAAATCAATGGAGTAATACCCGAAGGTCCCCCGACGGGATCGTTTGATTTATTCCCTGTGTTTCCTCCGTGAAGCACAGGGAAGTTTTTTGAAATTATTTCAATTCACGGAACATCCTTGCCAGAGAGGATGCAGCCCCGACTATATCCTGCCGGGCAACAATGGCGGAAACAACGGCAATTCCGTCAATGCCGATGCCGTGAAACAAAGGAAGCGTCGCAGCATTGATTCCTCCGATAACCACCAAAGGAACAGAGACAGCTTCCCTGATCCGCACCAGCTCCTCCATACTTACAAGTGCGGCGTCATTCTTCGTCCCGGTAGTAAACATCGCCCCTACGCCCAAGTAATCCGCCCCGGCGCATACGGCTTCCAAAGCCTCCTCCCGGTTGGTGACGGACACTCCGACTAAGGCATCCGTTCCCATAATCCGTCTTACCGCTCCAGCGGGTAAATCCTTCTGCCCGACATGCACCCCGGAGGCTTCAACTGCCAGGGCTATATCTACACGGTCATTGATAATAAGCGGGACGCCATGGGCATCCGTGATCGATTTCACGCGGCAAGCCAGATCGTAAAATTCGCGGGACGAACAATCCTTTTCCCTCAATTGGACAACCGTGCATCCTCCGGAAACGGCTTGTTCAACGCATGCCTCAAGAGAGTTCGATGACATCAGGCTGCGATCCGTACAAAGATAGAGGGAATAATCAGGAGAAATTTTCATGAAATCTTGCCCATTGCTCCATTGTACTTTGCTCCATGATGCTCAAGGCATCCATGAGCGCTGTACGGAATGATCCGGTGCCCTTATCCCCCGTCCGTTCCCAGGCAAGTTCTCCGGCAATTCCCATGGCAGCCGTTCCGGCCAGGGCAGCCAGCAGCATGTCATCCGTTGCTCCGGCACAGGTACCGACCAATGCGGAAGCCATGCAACCGGTTCCCGTCACACGGGCCATCATCGGATGACCGTTGGCAATGCCAATCGTTTTCCTTCCATCCGTAATCACATCAATGGCTCCTGTCATCGCGACGGAGCAATTCCACATTCCTGCCGCTGTCCGGGCTATGGCAGACGAATTTGCTCCGGCTTCGGTTTCTCCGGAATCTACACCGCGAGTTACGGCCTTCAACCCTGCGATAAACGAAATCTCGGACAAGTTACCTCGCACAACCGCCATCTTAACCTCCTGCAGAAGCATTCGTGCGGTCTCGTTGCGCAAGGATGTCGCCCCGGCACCAACAGGATCGAATACCACGGGGATCCCCCGTTCATTCGCCCGTTTACCGGCTGCGACCATTGAGTCGATTGTCCGCCTGTTCAACGTCCCCATATTCAATACCAAAGAAGAAGCCATCCCGGCCATCTCTACGGCATCTTCGAATTCATCGGCCATCACGGGAGCACCGCCCAAGGCGAGCACCGCATTGGCAACGTCATTCACAGTCACATAGTTTGTGATATGGTGGACGAGCGGTTTATTGTCCCGTACATCGTCGATCAATTTTCCGGCTTTGCTGGCGTCAAGGTCCATAATTTCCTTTATCTCCTACCCCGGATGTGCAGATTCCACAAGTCTATTCCCTGCCTTCGGTTTATAATCCGGACGGGTGAATGAAACCCCAGGGTTTCCTTTTTTATATTATAGAAAACCTTGCCTCAAGGTCGTCTTTTATGATACAGCAGTTGGTGATGCAGTTCTCCCTATCCCATATTGCCCTGTGCATGACAGCCCTGTGCGTATCCCAGGCTTTCGCAGCACCCGTAGATGCAACACAAACGGAAACACTGGATTTCGGATGGAAATTCGCTCGTTTCGGCAAAATGCCTGACGGTACGGTCAAGCAAGAGCCGGGCAAGTCGGCTTCCATGCTGATTGCCGATAGCGAAGAATCAGGCAATCCTGCCTCCAACGCCATGGACGGAGACCGCAGTACCCGCTGGTGCGCGGCAGACAACAAATCCGGTCACAATCTGACGATTGACATGGGGCGTGCAGTCTCTCCCCAAGAAGTAAAAATCATCTGGGAAAAACAAGCCAAACATCTTTTCACTCTGGAGGGATCCACCGACGGACGCAGTTGGAAAAAGCTGGCTGAAGTCTCTTCCGGTGACAATCAAACCCAGGAGGATTCAGCAAAGATTAGCGGCACCTATCGTTACTACAAGCTGACAGTTAAAGGCAACGGAGGAGCCAACTGGGCCAGCGTCCGGGAGATTTCCCTGCTTGACGAGAAAGATCAACCGCTCTTGCCCAAGGTATCGGGCAATAACGCGGACAAAGATCACCCGAAGTCTATTTCTTTCAATGACAGCCAGTGGCGTTCCCTGAACCTGCCGCATGACTGGGGTATTGAAGGGCCCTTCCGCATGGAACTGGAAAACGAAACCGGAAAGCTTCCCTGGGTCGGTATTGGCTGGTACAGGAAAACGCTTGATATTCCGGCCAAGACTTCCGGCAATCGCTTTTATCTTGATTTCGACGGAGTCATGTCTCGTCCGAAGATTTATGTCAACGGAGAACTCGCCGGGGAATGGAAGTACGGCTATTCTTCCTTCCGCGTCGATATTACTCCGTATATCCGTGTCGGACAAAGAAATACGATTGCCGTCCGGGTAGACAATCCACCCCATTCATCGCGCTGGTACCCCGGCGGCGGCATTTACAGGCATGTCTGGCTGAACATTTCCAATCCGGTTCATATCGATCAATGGGGTGTCTTTGTTAAAACGCCCGAAGTGAGAAAGGAATTGGCACAGGTCGATGTGGAAACTTCCGTTGTCAACCAAACGGATGCAGTCGTAACCCCTGTCGTCAAAGAGGAAATTCTTCAGGGAAGCGACGTTGTTGCCTCCCAGGAAACCGAAGGAGCCCCAATTTCTCCCGGGAAAAAGGGATCGGTAGCAACCCGATTGGAAGTCAAAAATCCCGCATTGTGGACCATGAAATCTCCGCACATGTACACCATCCGTACAACGGTTATGGTAGATGGCAAGCAAGTGGACGAACGCACCACGGACTTCGGTATCCGTACGGTGGAATGGAAACCGGACGGCTTCTACTTGAACGGCGACAAAATCAAGCTCAAAGGCGTTTGCCAGCATGGAGACCTCGGGCCTCTCGGTACTGCCGTGCACAAGGCCGGCTACGAACGCCAGGTCCGTATCCTCAAAGAAATGGGCGTCAACTCCATCCGAACAAGCCACAACCCGCCAGCCCCGGAATTGCTGGAAGCCTGCGACCGGAACGGCGTCGTTGTAATCGACGAGCTTTTCGATATGTGGCATGAACCCAAAAAAGGACAGGACTACCACAACTACTTTGACGAATGGCACGAACGCGATCTCATCAACTTCGTCCACCGTGACCGCAACCACCCCTCTGTCGTCCTGTGGAGCAGCGGTAACGAAATTTCCGAACAGCATACGGCAGACGGACCGAAGTATTCCCAAATGCTCACGGATCTTTTCCACAGGGAAGACCCGACCCGCCTCGTTACCGCCGGTTGCAATGTCGAAGCTGCAGCCCGCAACGGCTTCGGTGACACGGTAGACGTGTACGGGTTCAATTACAAACCGTGGGCTTATAACAAATTCAGCAAAGACCGTCCGAACCAGCCCGTGTACGGCAGCGAAACGGCCTCCTGTGTCAGTACACGCGGGGAATATTTCTTCCCAGTACCGGAGAATTGGGACAAGAACAAAGGCTTTTACAACTTCCAGGTCAGTTCCTATGACTTGTTTGCGCCGGGTTGGGCCTATCGTCCCGACGTAGAATTCGCCGCTCAGGAAGATAGCCCGACCTCAGCCGGAGAATACGTCTGGACAGGATTCGATTATCTGGGTGAACCGACTCCCTATAATCTCGACCAAACCAACGCAGCCAACTTCACCGATGAAAAGGAACGGGAAGCCTACATGAAGCTTCTTAAGGAAATGGGCAACAAGGCTCCTTCCCGCAGTTCCTACTTTGGCATCGTGGATCTTTGCGGCTTTCCCAAGGATCGCTTCTACATCTATCAAGCCCATTGGCGCCCGGAACTTCCTGTCGCCCACATCCTGCCCCACTGGAACTGGCCGGAACGCAAGGGACTTGTCACTCCCGTCCATGTATACACCAGCGGAGATGAAGCGGAACTCTTCCTTAATGGCAAATCCCTCGGAGTCCGTAAAAAAGGCAAGGGTGAAAAGGACCGTTACCGCCTCGTCTGGAATGATGTTGTCTACCAGCCCGGAGAACTCAAGGTTGTCGCCCGCAAAGACGGTAAGGAATGGGCGCAGGAAACCGTCCGCACCACCGGGGAACCGGCCTCGATCAGAGTTCGTCCGGAAACCGACAGTATCGTCGGCGACGGAAGAGATCTTGCCTATATCACGATTTCCCTGCGTGACAAAAATGGTCTTATCGTGCCGACTGCCAACAACGAACTCGCGGTTAAAGTGACGGGAGCCGCCGACATTGCAGGCATCTGCAACGGAGACCCTACCGACTTCACCGTCATGTCCAACCCGAATAACAGTTCCATTATGAAAATCAAAGCCTTTCACGGACTGGCCCAGGTCATCCTGCGTTCCAAACGGGGACAGAGCGGCAAAGCCATCCTCCAGGTCATCTCCAAAGGACTCAAGCCTTCGCAAACCGAAGTAATTGTCCGGGAGGCAACTCCCGAACAATTAAAGAAATAGCCGACTACGCTATGAAACAAGGGAAAAACGACTCTTCGTCCGCTTTTTCCCTCTCTCTCCACTTTGTCCGGTTCCGTCCACAATATGCGGAACCGGACAAAGTTTTTTTCTCCCTCACAGGAAAATCCTGACAAAGACAAGAGCCATCAGTCTATCTTGAGCCTTGCGTTACCAGACGGATATGTTATTTTTCCGCCGTCTTCCAAGGCCTTCCCTTCACATGAAAACCGTTCTTCCCTCCCCGCTGGAAAATGCCTCGCAACTCATCTCGTCCATTTACGGTCAAGACGTTTTCAACCTGAAAACAATGAGGAACTACCTCTCCAAGGATGTTTATAAAAAGCTCCTTGCTACGATCAGGAAAGGCCACAAGCTTGATCCCGACATTGCCGACGATGTCGCTGTCGCCATGAAGCAGTGGGCTCTTGAAAAAGGGGCCAGCCACTACACGCATTGGTTCCAGCCGTTAAACGGTTCCACAGCCGGCAAGCACGATTCCTTTGTAGAAGTGGACAATGAAGGCAACCTGGAACTATCCTTCTCCGGCAAGAACCTCGTCCAAGGCGAACCGGATGCCTCCAGTTTTCCCTCCGGCGGTCTCCGCGCCACCTTTGAAGCCCGCGGCTATACGGCATGGGATCCTACCAGCCCCGCTTTTATCAAACGTACCGGACACGGGGCGACATTGTGCATTCCCACGGCTTTCTGTTCCTACAAAGGAGAAGCGCTAGACAAGAAGACGCCCCTTCTCCGTTCGATGAAAGCCGTTGCCCTTCAAACGCAGCGCTTGCTTGCCTGTTTCGGGGAATCTCCCGATATCCGCGTAACGCCCGACCTCGGCGCCGAACAGGAATACTTCTTGGTTGACAAGAAACTCTTCAGCAAGCGTCCCGACCTGATGATGTGCGGGAGAACACTCTTCGGCACCATCCCTCCCAAGCACCAGCAAATGGAGGACCACTATTTTGCAGCTATTGAAGATCGCGTTTTGGAATTTATGGTCGATGTGGATGAAGCTCTTTGGAAGCTTGGCATCCCAGCCAAAACCCGGCACAATGAAGTAGCTCCCTGCCAGTTCGAAATCGCCCCGATCTTTGAAAGCCTCAACCTGGCCGTAGACCACAACATGTTGCTCATGGAAGTCCTTCGCCGGACTGCCAACAAGCACGGTCTCGTCTGCCTGCTTCACGAAAAACCGTTTGACGGAGTCAACGGTTCCGGCAAGCACAACAATTGGTCTCTCGGAGCACCCGGTTTCGGCAGTCTCTTCAACCCGGGCAAGAGCCCTCACGAAAATGCTATTTTCCTGACGCTTCTCTGCTGTATCATTATGGCCGTCGACAAGCATGCCGACATCCTCCTGGCTTCCGTGGCCAAAGCGGGTAACGAACATCGTCTTGGGGCTAACGAAGCTCCGCCAGCCATTATCTCCATCTATCTGGGGGATCTCCTGGACGAAATTATCAAGCAGATCGAAAACGGAGGTTCCGGTTCCGCCCGCAAGAAGGGAGTCATGAATATCGGAGTCGATTCCCTTCCCGACCTTCCCCTGGACACCTCGGACCGTAACCGTACAAGTCCATTTGCCTTCACCGGCAACAAGTTCGAGTTCCGGGCCGTCGGTTCCTCCCAGACATGTGCCTGGCCCATGACTGTTCTCAATACCATCATGGCCGAAGCCCTGGACGAAGTCACCACGATTCTGGAACCCGTGGCCGGAAAACCCGAATTCCATGAAGTCCTCCAGAAAACCCTCCGGAACATCATCAAGCGTCACAAACGCATTCTCTTCAGCGGAGACGGATACTGCAAGGAATGGGTCAAGGAAGCGGAACGCCGCGGCCTGTACAACCGTCCCGGAGCTCTTGAAGCCCTGGCCGCTCTGGAAGAAGAAAAAGCCGTTTCCCTTTTCGACAAGTACCAGGTCATGTCCCCCAGCGAATTGCATGCCCGCTACGAAGTTCAGATGGAAATCTACCTCAAGGAATTGTGCATCGAAACGGAAACGGCCATCCTCATGGCTGAAACCATGTACATGCCGGCTGTCGCAAAACAGCTTTCCGAACTGGCCGACACCATTGTCCGCCTCAAAAAAGCCGGACTCACAGCCGGACTCAATACTGCAATCGAACGTGCATCCCGTATCGGAGAACTCTACGATTCCATCCCCGGATGGGTTCAATCTCTCCGGGAAGCCCGCAAAGCCAAAGACACGGACGCCATGAAATTCGGCATGAGTGCCCTGCGCAAAGCAATCGACTCTCTGGAAATAATCACGGATTCTCAACTCTGGCCTGTTCCGACTTATTCCGAGCTTCTCTTCCTGCAGCGTTAAGAGGCTTTCCAAAATAACTTAAAGGCAGGGCCGTCCCGAATTCCGGCGAGGCGGCCCTGCCCTTTTGTCGTACTTTCTCTGTTCGGAAACAGAAAGATTGAATTACCGGCCTACTTGAATGCTCTTTCTTACAGACGAGGCATCACGGGACGAATTACCGAGGATCAATTCAAATCGACCTCCCTCCAGCGTCCAGGTCTTCTCCTTGTCGTCGTAATAGGAAAAAGCGTCCTTGCCTAGTTCCATGATTACCTCACGGCTTTCACCCGGCTTCAGAAAAACCTTGCAAAACCCCTTGAGTTCCTTCTCCGGACGAAGCACCGACGACTCCTCGTCATGTACGTAAAGCTGGACAACCTCTGCACCGGAAACCGCCCCGGTGTTCGTCACCTTGCAAGTGACCTTGACCGGTTCGTCGACACCGTAGGCATCCTTGTCCGTCTTCAATCCGTCGATTTTG
The DNA here is from genome assembly GCF_029854675.1 of Akkermansia sp. N21169. Taxonomy (NCBI): domain Bacteria; kingdom Pseudomonadati; phylum Verrucomicrobiota; class Verrucomicrobiia; order Verrucomicrobiales; family Akkermansiaceae; genus Akkermansia; species Akkermansia sp. N21169. Next base: position 65,177 of record NZ_JARWNC010000037.1, read on the forward strand.
AATGTCGTATAGGAAAGTCCGTGTCCGAACGGGAAGCGTGGCGAGATCTTCTTGGTATCCAGCCAACGGTAACCGACAAGGATATCCTCCTTGTATTCCTCCTTGCCATCCTTGCCGGGATAGCAAAGCTCGTCGTAAGAATGGGCGCCTATGTCCGTCAATTTTACCGGAAAGGACATCGGGAGCTTGCCGGACGGGTTCACCTTGCCGGAAAGGATATTCGCCAAGGCGTTTCCTGCCTGGGAACCGCCATACCACCCTTGCACCAGAGCCGGGACTTGATCAATCCACGGAGTCTCCACGGCATTGCCGGAAATGAGAATGACCGCCGTTTTCGGGTTTGCTGCCACAAGTGCTTCGATCAATTCATTCTGATAGTACGGCAGGGCATAACCTCTACGGTCGGCCCCTTCGCTGTCCTGCCCTCCGTTCTTGTTCAATCCTCCGAAGAAAAACACGACATCGGCTCCGGCAACTGCCTTCACCGCATCGTTGCGGAGTTTTTCCGTATCCTTGCCATTGGAAGCATAACCCGGGACATAGTCGACCTGACTTTTCGGGAAAGCCTTTTTGATTCCGTCCAGAGGAGATATCTCTTCCTTGACCTTGAGTTCGGAGCTGCCGCCGCCTTCAGTCATTTTTCTCACGGCATTCTCACCGACGACAACAATTTTTCCCACCTTGCCGGGATCAGCAGGAAGCAGATGACCGTCGTTCTTCAACAGCACAATACCTTCTTCGGCAATCTTCCGCGAAGCATCGGCATGTTCATCGGTAGCAAAACTGCCCCAGGGACGGTTCGGATTCAACGCCGTCCGATAAGCAAGCCGCAGGATGCGGCGCACTTTGTCATCGACGACCGACTCTTTGATTTCACCCTTCCTGACGGCTTCCAGCATGGGGGTACCCATAAAGTTTTTATTGGGATCCGTACTCGTTCCCATTTCGATGTCCAGCCCGTTTTCCGCCGCCTTTTTCGTATTGTGGGTCGCTCCCCAGTCACTGATCACGACACCGTCGAACTTCCAGTCTCCCTTGAGAATTTTGTTCAGGAAGAGGTCGTTTTCACAGCAGTAATCACCGCGGAATCGGTTGTATGCCCCCATAATCGCCCAGGCTCCTCCCTTAGTGACGGCAGCCTTAAAGGCGGGGAGATAGATTTCATTCAGGGCTCGGTCACTTACCTGAACGTCAATACCGCTGCGGTGGGTTTCCTGATTGTTCAAGGCATAGTGTTTGACGCAGGCGGCAATTCCGAATTTCTGTGCTTCCCGGATATATGGAACGACCATGACGGAGGACAGGAAAGGGTCTTCTCCCATATATTCAAAGTTTCTGCCATTCAAAGGAGTACGATAGATATTGACCCCCGGACCAAGCAAGACATCCTTTTTACGGTAGCGGGTTTCCGCTCCAATAGATTTCCCGTACAAGGCAGACATGTCGGGGTTGAAAGTGGCCGCCAGACAAGTCAAAGCCGGAAAAGCGGTACATTTGTCATTCGTCCATCCGGCACGTCCGAAATTGTGCCAGTTTGTTTCCGCACGCATACCGTGCGGACCGTCGTTCATCCAAAGCTCCGTAATGCCGAGGCGTGGGACACCGGGACTGCTGAAGGTAGCCTGACCATGGCACATGGCTACTTTTTCTTCCAGAGTCATCCGCGAAAGAGCGTCCTGGATTCTCTCCTCCACCGGTTTGGATTCATCCATGTAAACGGGCTTTTCCTGAGCCAGTGCCAAACCGGAAACGACCAGGGCGGCTCCGGCAAGGGCATTTCGGCTCCATGTTGTCAAATGCTTCTTCTTCATAATGTCGATAGAATAGAAATTATACGCCCATTTCCAAATGGGTCTTTCAGGAATTTGGGGGATTCCCGGCTTTCCATGCTTTATTCCAATCGTGAACACATGTTCGTCCATCCCCTATATCGACAAAATCCATCACCCAGAAATTGGGTTGCCTCCCCCACCTCGCCTGAATTCGCCGAATCCGCTCCTGTAGAACACCTGCAGCATTGATTGTTTCTGCTGTCGCTCGCGAAGGACGGAAAGCCGATACCAGGTGATTAACGATGAGAAAACGGTTTTTCTCTCTTCCCCGCCCGGGAGCATCGTCCATGGCGTCCGCGGATTTATTCTTCCACGGAGTTTCCACACAATGTTCCCAAACGGGCATCGGCCATTGTCCGACACCATCCGGCCTGTCCGTCAGCATCACCAAGCGTTTTCCTTGAGCTCTCATTTCGCCCAAAGTAGGCCATGACCCGTTCACTGGCAGGACGGTACAGAAATCAGAGACGCCGGCTTCTCCCGCAACTTTACGGATAGATGCATTCGGGACGTAGGATTCCAAAATCAGCGTTACAATCGCCCTCGGATTGTTTCGCAAATACTCCCCCACCATTCCGAAAGCCCTCCGCAGAGGAATCGCACCGGGAAAGGATGCCGTTTCATTGCCATGGCGCAAGACAAGTTCTTCCCCCTGAAGCCATACATCCCACATCTGAGCGTGGATTCCGGCTTGGAGCTGAGAGGGGATATTCCAGTTCTGATTGGGACATACCCAGCCATCCATTCCATTGCTCATGGCATTGTGCGAACAGAGCCAGACAACCTTGTCATAAGGCATGGCATCCGGCAAATCCAGAGGAGAAGGCCAATCTGCGTCAAGCCCCTGTAATTGCAAAGGTTCAGCTGGTAGCTTCGAATCAATCGGCCATTTGACTCCCATCCAGAAGATCAAACCTACAATTCCAGGAATAACGAGTGACATCCCCCAGCGCCTCAAACATTTCCGCATCCATGTAGAGTTGCTGTCCATTCTGTTAACCCTCCTTAAGATTCCCGTAAAATAGATTGATAAACAATGGGTTCTTCTCTTCCCATAAAATTCCGCCTACACGATCGGCTACCTTCATGGATAGGCGTTCGTGGAAGCACATGAAGGGTGATACTTCGTCCAGCCTGCCCGTCGAAGCATAGTTGGAGCAACCACACCAGTTGACGCAACGTTCCTTTACAGGGCAGCTTTGGCAGGTTTCCGTCCTATTGCCACGGCTCATGATGATGGACAGTCTCCGTGCTATATCAAAACCAGTAAAGACATTGCCGAAGCAAAGTTCTTCCCGATCGTCGTCGCCCACAAGACGTTCGCAGGGGTAGAAATTGCCATTGACCGAGACAGTGAGTTCCGTTTCGCCCATCTTGCAATGATCCTTTTCGTGGTACCCACCGCAAAGGTGAGTCTTGATCTTGGAGTCGATCACGTTAATCCTACGTGGAGTTCCTTCGCGAAACCAATTGAGCCAGAGCTCGCCCATGTGATCAAACTCCCGGTTCATCGTCGAGCAGGCCTCCTCGGACCAATCTGCTGAAAAGTTACAGTTCACCACAATTCCGTAGGGAGAAATACCGCCCAGAAAACGTACGGATTCCGATAGATAACCAACCTGTCGCGGATCCACCACCATAATTATCTCCGCCCAATCGCCGGATAACTCCTTGACGTACTCCAAACCTTGCAGGCAATCCCCGTGGCTCTTTTCCCCACTGGCATACTTGCGCCAAGTATTGTGCATGGCAGCACAACCATCCAGAGACAAACCAAGGTGGTACTTGTGCCTATGGAGCCATGCGCTCTTATCCGGGGTAACCAGAGTCAAATTCGTCGTCAGCGTATGTCGCATGTGGATACCCAGTTGTTCGGCACACTGGCTGGCATAGTCGTCACAGCGTCGCAATAGATCCCATTCAAGGAGGGGTTCTCCCCCGAAAAAACCTAGAATCATCTTCGGTTCCCTGCCCGTTTTTCCCGCCTGAGCCAAAGTTTCGACCATCCCCAGATCAATGGCTCGCCGCGCTACATCCCATTCCATAGCACGGGCAAACTTGCGGCCTGCGTAGCAATAGCCACACCGCAAGTTGCAATCACGTGTCAGGCAAAGGGTCAAATACATGGAATCATGATTGATGGGACTGTTACTCCTGAGAATTGACGGCCATATCCTTGGCTTTCATGACTTTTCCGGTTTGGGGAACGGCATGAAGAAGCCAAATGACTTCATTGACTACTCGCTCAATTCACAGGCCGACGTCAAGGATGGATAGTGTGATTTTTTGTGGGTGTTTAGATATCGAATCTTTATCATGATTCAATTGGACGATGATTGTTGATCCTTACAGTCAGGCTGTAGTGGATCAGAGCGAACCTTACCCATTAATCGAATGGGGGGGTGCCTAGGTATTCCCTCGGAATCAGCAGAATTTCCGTCAGATTGACCGGGAGAAAGAGGAGGTACTCCCGGAAGACCCAGGCTTTTTTCCTGCTGAGAGCATCCCATAAAAGAAGAAGCCAGCAACACTGTTAATGCACTTTTGGACAATGAATTCCAAGCGGGATAGGAAGGTTGATCATTATCGCCATGGCGAATTCCAGATTTCATTCTGTCTCCTATCTACAAGAACAATTCTATCCGCGCAAGCCAACGTTTTAAAATCATCAAGATACACAAGAGCCGTCCCCGGGTATCCGGAAACGGCTCAGGCGTTCAAGATTGGCAAAAAAGCCTCAGGCTTCCTTGTGCTGCTGCTCCTTCAGGAGCTTTTCAGGCAGTTTAACCTGAATGTGAATATCGCGTAGTTGCTTGAAGTCTACCGTCGCTGGGGAATCGCTCATCAGGTCGGCACCGCGGTTGTTCTTCGGGAAGGCAATCACTTCACGAATCGACTCAGCTCCGCAGATCATCATCACCAGGCGGTCAAGACCGAGGGCGAGACCACCGTGGGGAGGCGCACCATAGGAGAATGCGGAAAGAATGTGACCGAACTGTTCCGTTGCTTGTTCTTCCGTAATTCCGAGAGCGCGGAACATAGCCGCCTGGAGATCGCGTTCGTGGATACGAATGGAACCGCCGCCAAGTTCGACGCCATTGAGAACAACGTCGTAGGCCTGGGCGCGGAGTTCCGTACTGAGTTCTCCCTTGAGGAGTTTTTCCTCGTCTTCCTTGACAGGACGCGTAAAGGGATGGTGGATGGCCGCCCAGCGCTGTTCTTCTTCGTCCCAGCCGAGAAGCGGGAATTCAATCACCCAAAGGAAATTGCGTTCCGTGTTGCCTTTGAGGATTTCCATGAAATCGGCACACTGGAGGCGAACGCGACCGAGGATATTGCAAGACTGTTCCCAGTCTCCGGCGGCAAAGAGGACAAGATCGCCCGTTTCGATATTCAGGCGTTCCGTCAGAGCCTTGATTTCATCTTCGGAAAGGAACTTCGTAATCGGACTCTTCCAGCCGTCTTCGCGTACTTTGATGTAGGCCAACCCTTTGGCTCCGGCTTCCATGGCCGTCTTTGTAAGGGAATCAATCTGACCGACGGAGGGATTGGAAAATCCCTTGGCATTGATCGCCTTAACAACTCCGCCATTCTTGACGGCACCGGAAAACACCTTGAATCCGCTTGACGTGAAAATGTCGGACACGTCCGTCAACTTCATGTCGAAACGGCATTCCGGTTTATCGGAACCGTATTGATCCATCGCTTCCTTCCACGTCATGCGGGGGAACGGAGTGGGAATGTCAACGCCGATGGCTTCCTTGTAAGCTCGTTTGAGAGCGCCTTCCGTCAAGGCATAAATGTCTTCGGGAGTAATGAACGAGGCTTCGATGTCGATCTGGGTAAACTCCGGCTGGCGGTCGGCGCGCAAATCTTCGTCGCGGAAACAACGGGCAATCTGGAAATAACGTTCCATCCCCGCAACCATCAGCAACTGCTTGTACTGCTGGGGAGCCTGGGGCAGAGCATAAAATTTACCGGGGGACAGGCGGGAGGGTACCAGGAAGTCGCGTGCGCCTTCGGGCGTAGACTTGGAAAGGACGGGAGTCTCAATTTCAAGGAATCCTGCTTCATCCAGATAGTCTCGCATGGACTTGGTAGCACGGTGACGGATCATCATGTTGCGGGCCATCTCCGGACGGCGCAAGTCAAGATAGCGGTACTTGAGGCGGATGTCTTCGTTGGAAACCGTACGATCCAGCTGGAAAGGCAAAACTTCGGACTTGTTGATCACGTTCAGGGAGGTGGCCGTCACTTCGATAGCCCCCGTCGGCAGATCGTCGTTCGTCGTATCGACGGTATCCGTTTTGAGACGTTCGATCACCTTGCCGGTGATTTGGATCATGTCTTCGGAACGGAGGGATTGGGACGCCTTGGCTGCTTCCGCATTCATGTCGGGATGGAACACCACTTGGGTGATGCCGGAGCGATCGCGAAGATCGATGAAAATCACGCCCCCGTGGTCGCGGACGGAATCCACCCAGCCGATCAGGGTGACATCGGTTCCCACGTCGGACAGGCGCAGATCATTGCATGTATGGGTACGGTAACTGTTCATATCAGTAAATTTTTTGGGGGAGTATGTAAAAATGAAGGAGGATTAGCGGTCTAAAAGCCCGGAAAGGATATCCAGGAGTTCGTCTGCCGGAACGGTCTGAGCCGAACGGTCGGCCATGTTCTTGAGTTCGATTGAGGGGTAATCCCGTCCGATCACGATGGCGTATTTGGCTCCGGAACGCTCGGCCCGCTGGAACTGGGCTCCCATCTTCGTCCGAGATAAAGGCATATCGACGCGGTAGCCGAGGTCACGCAAGGCGGAGGCAAGGGACAGCACTTCGCGGCGGCGGGAATCATCCGCCTGCAGGACATACAAGTCGCAACCGGACGAAGCAATACTTGCATCCATCAACGCCTTGGCATGCGGAGTTTGTTCAATCAGGTGGGTAATCACCGCATCCCCCATGGCAAAACCGGTGGCGGGCATGTCCACCGCATTGTCGGACAAACCGGCAATCAAGGCATCGTAGCGACCGCCTCCGGCCACAGCACGAAGCGTGCGGGAAGAATCGAAAATCTCGAATACAAGACCAGTATAGTACGCAAGCCCGCGGACGATGGAAAGATCCAGTTTGACATATGCTTCCAGTCCTCTGTCCGTCAGATCCGCCACCAATTCGTCGTAGCGGGGAGAAACTCCGGCTGGAGGGTTCCCGATGAAGGAGACCAATTCGTTGCGTTGAATACCGAAAGCGTCCAATTTAGCTTGGCATTCTTCCGGGCGGTCCCGCTCAAATTTATCCACCACGCCAAGGAAAGCAGGCACATCCTCTTCGGCAACATGATGATCGGCAGCAAAGCGCAGCCATGCTTCCCGGTCGGACACGCGAACGATAAAGTCCCCTTCCCTGAAACCGAGTTCGCGCATGCAATCAATAGCCAGGGAAATCAATTCGCTGTCAGCCCCGCATCCGGCTTCACCCAGAATGTCGGCATTGAACTGATAGAATTCGCGCATGCGTCCCTTCTGAGGCTTTTCGTAACGGAAGCAGGAACCGATTTCGAACCACTTCAAGGGCTTGGGATATTCCCTCTGGTAACCGGCAGCTATTCTACCCAGGGAAGCAGTCAGTTCCGGGCGTAGTGTGATGTCGCGTTCCCCCTGATCCTGAAAGCGGAACAACTGGGTAGGCAACTCTCCGCCCGTCTTTTTCAAATAAAGTTCAGTTGCCTCGACCATCGGAGCTTCCCATTCGCAAAATCCATACCTGCGCGCCACATGCCGCCACGTATCGAACAAATAATTGCGAACAGCGCATTCCGCAGGAGCAAAATCGCGGAATCCCGGCAATGGTTGGAAACGTGCGTCTGGCATAGTGATCAATACGATAAGTTCAAACGTAAGGACGAAAAACTTACAGCATTTTCAGCCAATGGCAAGTGCATGTTTCCGAGAAAATCCTGTTCCATGTTGGAAAAACGCAAAGGAAGAAAACAAGGCACGCCCGTCATGGCCGTTTTTCAGCAGGTCGTTTCCAGCCTCCGCCAAGCGCTTTGCAGAATTTGACGATGGCATTGAGTCGCATGCGAGAAGCATCTGCCATGTCCAATTCTCCACTCAAAAGGTTGCGGTGCGTATCCAATGTATCCATGAGACCGACATACCCGGCTTCATATTGCTTGGAAGCAATATCCCAGCTGCGACGAAGATATTCCACCTCGTTTCTGGTCGATTCGTAAATTTCCGCACTTTTGCGCCGTTCTACCAAAGCATCCCGGATTTCCCGGAAGGCATTCAGGACAGCCTGTTCATAGGCGGCTTCCGTAGCGGCATAGTCAGCCTCCGCCATTTGGACGACAGCCCTCTTTCTTCCTCCGTCGAACAAGGTTTGCATCACGCTTCCACCGGCATCGAACAGGCGTGATGGCTGGTTGAGCAGACGGTTCAGATCCGTACTGAGCTGCCCCATGGATCCCGTCAGCATCAGAGACGGCAACCGATCCGCCTTGGCTGCTTCTTTTCCGTAAAAGGCCGATTTCAGACGAGACTCCAACTCGCAAATATCCGGTCTCCTCTCAATGACATCGCTGGGAATGTTCGACGGTATGGAAGGAGGGGAGGACAGAAGGGACGGATTCCCTCCTCTCCGACTACTTCCTTTCATAATCTTTCGGGGACTATCCCCGACAAGAACAGCTAAAACGCTTTCCGCCCTGGAAAGTTCATTTTCTGCCAAATGGAGCTGGGCCAAAGTCTTGGAACGTTCCGCCTGTACACGCCTCAGGGCCAATTCAGGGTACTGCCCCTGCTGGAAACGTTTTTCATACATGGAACACGTTTGTTCATAGGAAGCATGAACGTTTTTGATGATCCGGCATTTTTCTTCCCATGCCCTGACGTCGATATAAGCTGAAGCCACTTCCCCAGTCAGGCGAAGAAATACGGCATCCCGTGCCTCGGCCGAGGCCAGTAATTCCGCATTTGCCGCCTCGGATCGTGAACGCAGCTTCCCCCATAAATCGACTTCGTACGATAAAATCCCCGACATTTCCCAGACATCCCTTCCCCGGTACGACAAATTCTGTGAATAGCTCTGTCCCTGAGTCAGCTCCTGCTTTTTCGCTCCGGCTTGAAATCCGGCCTGAGGAGCCAGAGACGCTCCGGTCTCGGCAGACATGGCCGCCGCACGGTCAACCAATGCAGCCGCACGAATCAAATCCCGGTTACACGCCAGAGCCTGTTCCTCCAGCCGTTCAAGTACCGGGTCGTGGAAAATACGCCACCATCCGGTCCCGACGGGAGAATTGGCAACCTTGTCCCCCTGCTCCGGCGAACCGGTCGGCAACTCCATCGCAGGTCGTTCAAACACAGCCGGTACCCTGCAGGAACCCAGCAACAGGCAGGTCCCCGCAAAGAGCGGAATCAAAAGATGGATAGATCTCTGAATCATGAATTGCTCGTTCGTTCCTGGTTGACTTTGATGCAAAACAACGCAAATAAAATACCCGCCGCCCCAACCATCATGGCACATAAATAAAAGTAATCGGCTGAAAACACCTGGCTTTGCAAGGAAACGGCTTTTTGTACCATGGCATGAACCTCCGAATGAATTTCAGAAGGTGTGGCACCAGTCGTTGCAAAATGATCCTGCCACTGGTCCAGCGTAGAAAGCGTTCCGGGAGCATCGTCGCGGGTTCGTTCAGCGACGGTAAACCTGTAATCTTCCCTCATGTGGGCGAGCACTGTACTCACACTGCTGACATACATGGCTATAAACACATAGCGCAACGTATTCAGCAACCTCGACGAAGAGGCAAGCAAACGGGGATGGACTCCCCTCAGGGCAAGAGGCGTCCCCACATTGATGCAAAACGCATACCCGATGCCGAATACGCCCAAAGGCCATGCCACGTCCATCCACGAACAGCCGGAATTCAGACGGGCCAGGAAAAAAGCAGAACTGCCCAACCCCATCAATCCAGCCATCATACCCACCCTCAGGGCAAGTACGCCCCGGTGCAGAAGAGGGAGAACGATGATTGCTCCCGCAAAAAAACCGGCCACGAGAATCATGAAGACACATGCGATCATGAATGGGTCATAATTCATCACATTGCGCATAAACTGAACGGTGCCGGACCTCAACCAGCATACGCAAAATATGTTGCACAAAGACGCCAGCAGCCCGAAAGAAAACCTCCAGTTGCCCAGGATCCGGAAATCCAGCAACGGGCTTGAATGATTCATGCAGGAAATGACAACCAGAACAATCGCACAAAATCCCCCATACATCCACACCAGAACATTCGGGGCCGTCCATCCGTCGATTTCACCGTAAATGATCACCATGAGGATGCACATGCACCCCATTCCCAAAGCCAGAAACGAAAACCAGTCGAATTTTCCGTTTTTAGGCACTTTCTGGTTGGGAACCAGAAGAGTCGTCAGAATAGCCAGAACCATGGAAATCAGTCCCACCATGACAAAGAGCCCCCTCCAGTTCCAGTATTGAACGAGTATACACCCCACGATGGGACTGACACAGGAAATAGCTCCAATGGAACACAGTCTCAGTTCCATGGCCAGTTTGCGCGATTCTTGAGGCAGGGCGGCATTGATCAAACCCGTTCCGTAGGCAAGAGCCAGTCCCCCGCCTATCCCTTGCAAAAACCTGGCTCCGATCATGATCATGAAATGGTCGGCAACCAAAGCAGCCAAAGAACCTCCAGCAACCAGGAGAAGGGCCAGCCTCAATGCTCGCCTCAACCCAATGCGGGACCACAAATAGGCGGCTCCCGTAAACGACAATGCCGTCCCAAGCGGACAAGCTGCCCCCGACCACGACACATCCAGCGTACCGACGACAAACGTCCCCGACAAATCAGGCGTTGCCGCTACAATACATCCCATGTTCAAAAATGGCAGAACAGAGCATACGAAAGCCATCGCCACGAGAATCCGTACATGCAGACGAGGTACTTTTTCCATGGAAACCGGATTGCTCATGTGTTCTCGTGATCAAAAATCGATTTTGGCCGTGCCCTGCATCCCCGGCCTGAAGACGACATCCGACGTATCGTCCGGTAAACTCACTTTAATCGGAAATCTCTGCATCACTTTGGTGAAGTAGCCGCTGACATTCTCGGTCGAAATCAGGGAAAACGTCGCACATGTTGCGGCGCCGATCTCATAGACTTTCCCATGGAAGATCTTGCCGGAATACCCGTCCAACGTAAACTGGACATCCTGCCCCACATGGATACGGCCTATTTTCGTTTCCTCCACACGGATGTTGAGCCAGATATCGCGGTTGTTTACGATGGAAAAGAGCTTTTGTCCGACACTTACCAATTCCCCGTTATTGACCAGCTTGCGCGCAACAATGCCTTCCACGGGTGATTTGATAATACATTCCTCGCACAAGACTTCCAGTTCCTGCAATTCAGCCTTGGCGGATTCCAGTTCCGCCAGCGCGGAACGCTTTTCCTCTTCACGGTATCCCTCGATCTTCAAACCCAGATTCTGCTGTTCCGCCTTTTCCAGAGCCTGGGCTGCCAGATAAGCGGCCCGGACGGCATCACGGTCCGCGGAACTAATCCCGGCATGGTCGCGTACAAGTTTTTCAATGCGTTCATAATCGCGGCGGGCATGTTCCAGATTGGAAGAAGCCTGGACCGTCTTGGCTCGCTGGGACTCGATTTCCTGCGGTCTGAATCCCGTCATCATCTCATCGTAACGGGCTTGTTTCAAAGCAACCTTCGAATGGGCAGCCATCAGGCGGGCACGGATACTCCTTTCATCCAGATGGGCGAGAATTTGCCCGATTTTGACAGAATCGCCTTCCTCTACATCCACGCTCACCACACGTTCCGCAAGTTTGGAACCGACGGAAACAATACTCGCCTCCACCCGTGAATCGTTCGTCGATAAAAAATGACCTTCGCGGAAATGCCAAATACCCCATGCGATACCTCCCGCAGCGACCAATGCCATGCTGCCCAGAGAAATAGCCTTCAAATGTTTGCTCATTTCGCGTCGGCCTTTGTATCGGAAGAATAGGCATGCACAAACACCTCAATCATCCATTTCATGGACTTCATTTTCACCTTCCAGACTTTTTCATCGTCATTCAGACAGTACATGAGCATGTATCCGTGCAGGGTGTTGACAAATGCCTGCACCATCGTACCGGTATCTCCGGCTTTTACCTGTCCTCGCTCCTGCATGGCGGACAAGTAGTCGAACAGGAAATCATATAGTTCCCGCGAATTCCTCAGATAATCGTCTCCGTTTGTATCTACGGAATCCAATGCACTCAAATACGCACGGAAGGCGTTCCTTTTGCTTTTCGTCGCCTCGAAATACAATTGAGCCGCAAGGTGAAGGTCTCGATCAAGATTCCAGGTCCTCTTCCGTTCGAATTCCTCCTTCAATTCGCTGGCGTACTCCCTGTACTTGATGATGGCATCCAACAGGGATTTCTTCGTGGCAAAATACCGGAAAACCGTTTTTTCGCAAATCCCGGCCTTTTCCCCGACCTCCTGTACGCTGACCCGGTGGAATCCCCTTTCGCTCATCAACTCAATTGCAGCCTCCACAATCTTACGTTGCGTATTCCGCTGGGTTGGGGACATTTGTTCCATATATGTCTGTCAGTCTAACGGACATTTTTGAGCAGTCAATCCTCTATGTTTCTGCAGCCAGGTTTCCTTCTGGCAGCATTCTTATTTCGACAAATAATTGGCCGAATTGCCGAAACTACCCAGCAACGAACCCGCTGCCGACAGTTTTCCCGCCCGTGCCTGCACGTTTCCCTCCCATGCAGCCAACCGCCCCTGATGCCTCAGTTCCTGAGCCTTGAGTAACGACTGCCTCGCCTGATCGCGGATTTCCGTTTCCAGCCTGTTAGCTACGGCTTGTTCCCTGACGGCCACCGAACCTTCGGTCGCCAAACCGCTTTTCCCCGCATCGGCATGCAGCTGTCCCATAGCCAAGGCAGCATTGTCCCTGAGCCGGGAGGTATTTTCCCGCTGTTCGTCCATGGTCAAGCGCGACTGTCCGGACAAATTCTCTTCATTGGCTCGTCCAATGGCCTTTGCTGTTTTTGCTCCCTGATACTGTGAAAGCGCCGATGCCGCGCCTCCCGCCAACTGTGATGCCGCTACTACCGCAGCAGTAGCGCTTATTGGTTCAAATCCCATGCGCAAAAACATACTTACCCTTCTCCGGGATTTCATCACGCCTGATACGTGATGAAATCCCGGAAGGCGGGAAAGCGTTTTCTCGTTTTACTCCTTGATGTACGGCACTAAATTTCATATCTTTAAATTGATCTTTTTCTTTTCTATGAGTCTCCACATCAGTATGACGGAGGACGCTGACAAGGCGTACCGTTCCCAAAAAACGCGTAATTTCCTTGCGGCCCTGTTCACAGCTTTGCTAGCCACCGTTCTTTTCGGTCTTCTCCTATACGCAGTCGTTATTGTCATCGCCGAACCGGACAAACCGGAAGTCGTCGCCTATGTTGCATCCAATGAGGACGGGCCCCCCACCGATTCTCCCGTAACGCCCGAGCGAATCACGACCCGTCCGGTGGCATCCGTCCAGAACCACGCCAGCATCATTACCTCCAACTCTGTCAGCGATGTTGCCATAGCTTCGGTCGACATTGATACGCCCGATATCTCGGATCTGGGGCAAAGTCTTGAACTCGGCGTGGACTTCGGTGCCGGAGTCGGAGATGACCTCGGAGCGGAAGGGGGAGGATTCGGCAGTGACTCTCCCGGAGGGAGTTCTCTGGTTGGTACATTCTACGACCTCAAGCAAACATCTTCCGGCCAACCGCTTAAAATTACGGACGGAGAGCACTATGCTATCATGAAAAAATTCGTCGATTCCGGATGGAGGGAAAGCACATTGTCGAGATACTTCAAGGCCCCCAAGAAACTTTATAATTCCCACATCTTCATTTCCCATCGAAGCGCCAATGAAGCTCCTAAAGCTTACGGTTGCGAAGACAAGGTCAAACCCAGTCACTGGATCGCTATCTACAGAGGAAAAGTCGTAGCGCCCAAATCCGGTACATTCCGTTTTGTCGGCATGGCTGACGATACGATCACCGTTCGCTTCAACGGCAAGGAAGTCTTCGATCATGGGTATTCCTATGCGTCTCTCGGGCTATATATGGCCAATGGAAAAAACTTCAAGGTCATGGACGGTACGACGAAAAACGATGTCCTAAAAAGACAAATTCAACGTTCCGGTGTTTATAAAATTCCGGTGACTTTCTACAAGTATAAAACCATGGGGCACTACAATACGCGGCTCAACGGCATGGCTGCCGGAGCGGAATTCACGGTAACGGCCAATGAAGTCTATCCTATTGAAATTCTGATTTCCGAAGTTCCCGGCGGCGGTTTTTCAGCGTTTCTGCTGCTCGAAGAAATAGGAACCAAGGATATGAAGAAAGACAAAGAAGGAAACCCGATCCTGCCTCTGTTCCGTACAAATTACGCCCTGCCCGACCCCGCTTCCAATAAAGGGATCCGCCCTCCATTCGACCCGATCGGCATCGTTTGGCCCTGCGTCAGGTAATTCAGGTTTATCTCATCCGGGCTCTGCGTCTTCCGACTGTCCCGGGGGATATGGAAGTCATGAAACCATGGGACCATGCTTCTGCCAGAGTTCTTGCCGCATCTGCCGTGTGCGAATGTTCGTCGTGAACGGGTTCCTCCCGCAAAGTCCCGGAAACTCCGGGTGGTCTGGAATGGTACAGTTCCAAATGCTCCAGAGCGGAAGGCTCCGATTCCCCTTTGATATTCACGGGGCGAGTCAGAGTCCTCTCGTGGAAGAAACTCGACTCCAGTAGCTCTCTCAGAGAATTGATTCCCAGCCAGATATCTGTCGTTCTGGGAACAACTCGCACTCTCTCGATTCCTTCACGGGCCAGATTTTCCACATACGACTGCCCATGGGCATCCCTTTTGGAAGCATCATGTGGTAAAAAGTGCCAAACAACGGGACCATACGCTTTTTCCCATACCTTCATTTTTTCTGCATAATGGGCAATTCCCTGTTGGTTGCAGGCATAATGATCCAGCCAGTACAGTTTTCCTCCCGCCAGACGCACCAGCCAGATAGCCGTGTGGTCACTTAATCCGAGATCCCACGACGTGAACATGGGATCCTTCCGATCACCTTCGCAAACAACGCCGATCTGTCCGCGTTCGCGAATAGCCGCCATGACGGAGCCATAGATAATCCCCTCTTCCCCCGAGAGGAAAGCCTCCTGCGGTGTACTGGGATACTCCTGCTTCATGGCCCGTCCCATAACGCGGTTCATCCGGGCATACCACCTCTTTCTATCCGCATCCAGACGAATTCCGTGTTTGGTCTCCAATTCCGTAAAATAGATATCCAAATCTTTATTCCACCGTTCCTTTCCGGAGAGGGCATATCCTTCATGGTCGAACCAACTGAAAAAAAAGAATCGGAAATCCAGCGGAGACAATTCCTCCTTGGCGTTGTTTTCCATTGCCTGGCGCGTCAATTCGTAATTCACCCCGAACCTGCCTCCCTCATGGGTGCTTTCCTTCAGTATGTATCCGCCGGACGGGACCGTATTGATCGCACCCGTGCGGATATCGCGGGCTCTCCACGGGGCATGGACGGACACATGTGCCAGTTCCGAAACATGAAGGAACTGGATTGTCCCCCCTCGCAGATTGGTTCCGATACGAATATCGCTGCCGTTGCTCA
This sequence comes from Akkermansia sp. N21169, assembly GCF_029854675.1. Lineage (NCBI taxonomy): Bacteria > Pseudomonadati > Verrucomicrobiota > Verrucomicrobiia > Verrucomicrobiales > Akkermansiaceae > Akkermansia > Akkermansia sp. N21169. The sequence continues at coordinate 80,765 of NZ_JARWNC010000037.1, forward strand.
ACCCGAGTTCCGTCCGTGTATCGACGGGTAGTTTCCATCCGGACTTGCCGGGAATACCGGTCCGTTCCTTCACGCATTCTCCCAGCCGGGAAAGAATCAATTCCTCTTCGTTCCCGTCCTGGGGCATGTAATCAAGATGATCCCAGGCAAAACGGATTTTAGAGAGTTTCTGCCGGGCATCCGGCAGAGTCTTGTCAATAATGCCGCAATGGAAATTGCTTCTGAACAGGCACATATCCAACATCAGCAGAGCCGCATAGGTGGAAATCCCCAACTGACGGGCTTTCAGGACATCATTGCGGAACCACAGGTTGGCATGTAACCGCCGTTGCGCCGAATTCATTCGGAATCGTTGCAAATTGCCCGTCTTGTTTTCAATCCAATAGAGATGTTCCAACCTCCATTGCTGATCGGCAAGATGTTCGAGCCAAGCTCCCGGAATATCTTCCTTTTCCTGTTTTTTCGTCATCGCTTCTATAAAGGATTATCTGAATAAATCTGGTAAAGAGCGGCTCCGTCTCCGATGGCCGACTGGTGGTTGCTTCCGTCGTACTGGTCGAACGAATACAAATACCCCGGCTTGCTCATCAGCGGCAGAATCATGCGCAGCATTTGGATGAAGCGAGGATCGTCCCCCATCATCTTCCCTTGCTCGACGGCATGGCCGATTCCGAGTTCCTCGTACAGGCGAATCACGGCTTCCTGATAGGAACTGTCCCCCATCCCCGGTGTCCACCAACGGCGCTGGTGCAGAGACACATCTCCAAGTTCCTCCAGATAATGGTGGAATGCCATGCGGCGCCAGACATCCAACTCTCCGGGAGACATGTCGCAATCGACCTTCGCCCCCCGAAAACATTCCAGAGGAATATAACTGCGTCCCGGTTCTTCCGGAAAAACCGGTCTTCCTTCCGCATCCAGAAACACGCCATGGTACTGGTGAACGACAAACGGAGCTCTGGCTTCCGGTAAAGGAGCATGCGGAATTCCCGGCATGAGACGTACCGTATGCATGGGATCTTCGGGATCCCGGAGCACGCACATGGACCCCGTCGAGGCTTGCAGTTCCTCGGCGGAAATTCCTCCAGAATCAGGAACTCTTATACCTGCAATAACCTCCCCTGGAGGCAATGTTCCCCACCGGGACAGCACTTCCGAGAAAACGGGACGGGCCTCCCAATCCGTAGAAATCCCATATGGGCGTTCTTCGCCTATCGGCAGGAACAAGCGTTCCCCCCAGACAATACCGGCGGAGGTCGGAACCGGACGGCTGGCAAATTCCTCCCGAATCATCTCAAGAGTCCTGAATGCCAACAAGGTTGATGGCGATTGGGTAATCCTGTCCGGCAATGTATTGCGCACGTCCAAGGTATAATCCCTGCCAACGCGCGGACCGTAGCCGCTCATCACTTTTTTGCCCGTCACAGGCGTGTCCCAATTCCCCGAATCCAGAGTCGGAAATGAAGCATTCGCCTCCCCCAGTTCCCCCAAAACGGCATACGTTCCATCGCTCCGGGACTTCCAGAGCGAAAGTTCCGGCATGCGTTCCAACTGGATAGACAAATTGGCCAAAAGGTTTTCTCCGTGATCCAACCCAGGCAGAGCAACCTTGGAGGGTACCGGAGGCAATTCCGTCAGACGAAGTTTCAAATCACCGAGAATATGACCCGGTAGAATCTCCGGAAGCCTGTTTCCCAGAATCGCGTGTACATACCGTTCCATGGCCGGGTAATAATGGAATTCCGCTCCCGTCGCATCTCTGTATCCTTCCGCCAGCGCATTGAGCAGAGAGTCTTTTCCTCTACCGTCCAATGCCCAAACGCGTTCCGAACGAACAATGTTGTTCATCCCCGTCGAGTCAGCAATCATGCCGGCAAAAAATCCGGGAAGTCCCGGCTTCTCCCATGTCTTCATTTGTGCCGCATCGACCAGATTTCTAACTTCCCGTGTGTCCATTGCCATAGCCCATCTCCGCAACTGCTCTTTTTGAGCGAACGTCAGGCTATCATCGGGCACAAATGCACATTCTTCCACGGCGGTTTGCAGTCGGGACATTTCCCTCTTGTCGGGGAATGGTCGCACAGCCGTGTATTTAAGCCACATAGGTACGGATTGGGGAATGCTGGCATGATCCAAATGAGCCATGTAGTATTCCTTGGACAACTGGGACAATTCCTCGACCAGAAGATGGGCATTCCTGGCAAATTCCGCTTCCGGAATCATGGTTCTGCCGCATTGGGCAAGGATCCTGCAGCCTTCATCCACAGGCAGTTGCCCGGTGGCAAGCAGACGGCTCCAGATAACTTCCGCCTTGTCCTCAATCATTGCCAGAGGAGAAAGGTGATCATAGAGGACAATGTTATTCCACAAAATGCCGTCCGCTCCGAATCCCATGCCATTGGCTGCGGCACATCCCATGTCTCTCACGGGACCGACATACTTGCGGTATATCTCCTTGCGCATCTTTTCCAGAGTCTGGTTCAAAAGCCCGGTTTTGCTTCCCGTATCATTCGGGGCGATAATAATTTTTTCACCCGGAGAACGGAAGGAACGCTGTCCATATCCGGCTTCTACCAATTCCGCCACAGCATGCGCAGTAAGCTGCTCATACAGACTGCCTCTGATATTCGGAGACTTGAGCCGGACCACATTGAAGTCGTCCATACGGAACACCATCCCCTTCTCCACTGCAAACAGCGCCCATTTCCTGGACATGTCCCATTTAACACTACCCTCCGGAGAAAACATGATGGCCATATGAGCCGCCAAATCTTTGATGGCATACTCTTTCTTGGGATGCCAGGGAGAAAGATTCCCATCCGGATACTGTACCCTGAAGAATTGGGATCTGCTCCCAATCCGCCTTACCGTTATGAAGTCGGGAGTCAGCATCTCCAAATACTTAACGGCGGGTTTCATATAATCGAAAAATTGGTAAACATTCAATTCTTCCTTACTCCGCGAAATCGATGAAGATAAAAAATCCTTATGGATTTGTTCCGGCTTCAAACGCAGTTCTCGAAGAGTGAGATCAGCATAGCCATCACGCGGAAGCATGCCACGGATTACAGTCAAGTCAAAGTCCTGCAAGCCGGGGATCATCTCCCGGAGCGTGCGCGCATGTGCTTTGAGAGACCACGAAATCCGGTTTAACGCCTTCCAATTCTCCGGCATGAGTTCCCGGACAGAGGAGGGAACGGCAGAGGCCCAGTCCTCGGCAACGACAAGGTAATCCACCATCTGTTCCCCGGATCTCTCGACGGAAGGATCGAAATCGCGGCAAAGCCCCAGTTTGTCCCGGTAGCTTTCCGGACATTTCCTGTTCAGTTCATCGATCCACTTCGTCATTTCCTGGACTTGGCTGGGAGAGGCATCCTCAACCCATGTACGCCAGAACTTCCTGGTAATATCGTAATCCACTTGGGGAACCGATCGCTCGTCTGCAAGCTGCAAGGCTCCGTCGAGAACGATTGTCTTGAGCCGGGCTTGCATATTTTCCGTACATTTATCCCATGCCTCCGGTTTGCGTTGGACAACATCGGGGACCAGATCAGGATCCGGATATTTCAACAGGAGCATCCTGTAGGCATGTTTGACAAGCGTTTGCGCGGAGTCGTCCAAAAACGCTAACCGAGCCTTCTGCAAATTGGGGTGGAATCCTCCTCCCTCCCGCAAAGCAAGAGGAAGAACCGACTGGTTCGGATCAGAATTGAGGATGGAAAGGTTCCTCTGTTCGGCCGCCTGTTCTTTCCGGAACCAGTCCGTCAAAGAATGGTCATCGGTTTCCTGAAGAAACCTTTTTCCCTTTTTCCGCTGTCCATCGCGACGAACGGTCATGTCCGGCAAACCGGCACGAATCATCCATCTTTCCCTCGCCACATGAATAGCCATGGTTTCATCGGGATCTTTCCGACTGCCGTACCATAAGTCAGCCAGTTCACCGGAAGGTTTCCATGGCTTTTCGACCGTTACCGGGGTCATGTCCATAAAGTCCCTTACTTCATCGGGAGACGAGAACAGGGGTTGTTTGGGATTTTCCAGCAAACAGGCCCATTCATAAGCTTTTTTACCAAGAAATACTGTTCCCCAAACCGGACGTGTTGCAATAGCATGTTTCAACATGGAAGTTTGAGTATCCATGTCCGGTTCGCGACGGATTCGATCCGCTATTTTTTCAGAAATCCCGAATCGTCCTAAAGCTTTCCTGTTGTTGAGAATGCTCTCCGGATTCCTGAAATGCCGCAGCCCGATCTTGCCTGCTCCCAACAGAATGTATGGGAACATGGTGGCCGCCTCTTTCAACTGGTCGTCCAGAGACAAATTCCTTTCTTTCCAGGCCTCCCAGGGCACGCCGGATTCTTTCCCCGATACCAATGCCGCAGCTTCCTGGCCTCCATACTGAACCAGCTCTTGAAGCTTGTTCTCAGCAACCATCATCCCCGTATCAAGGGCTATATTTCCCCCTTCTCCGGCTATCGTACGGAGCTTATCTAAAGAGGAAGCCATCCCGCGTACCGACTTGAACGTATGGAAAGCCGTTTCAGCCATTTTCTGTCCCAGCTTCGTCATTCCCAGAGACAATAAAGCACTTGCCAATCCGGAACCGGTAGCTCCGCGCATCTGTGCTTCGTAGTCTCCATCCGGGTTCATCTCGCGGGCTTCCTCCATCTGTCTCCCCGTTTCGGCAATGGACAACAGGCCGATACCTGCCCCGCCGGCAAAAGCCAGTGCTGCCGGCGCGGCATTGTAGGCGCCATCCACGAGCAAATCATCAATCCAGCTGGCATCCTTGGCATGAACGGGGAACATTCTGTCTTGGGTCATTGCGCGCAGTTCATTGAAAATACGGGCTTTTTCCGCAATTTCATTTCCCTTTTTTTCTATTTTGGCGCTACTTCCGGGAAAAGCCTTTTCCCAGGAATCTTTTTGTTTTAACCAAAATAAGGCATCAGAATTAACCTTGGCCAGATAAGCATTGTAGGCAGTGTTCATCAGCCCTCTATTCACGGACCGGGTTATACCTTCCGGTAAAGATACCCGTTCTTTCATCCGGGGAGCCAGCATGCTATAAACCTTCTGCCTGTCCTCCTCATTCAGAGACTGGAGAACCTCCGTCGCCTTCCCTATATCCGGAGTATGCCACAGGGCTCGCATCAGAGGATTGTAAGCTATCTTTGAGAGGATGCCTTCGTTCTTGTCCTCTTCGTCCACATCGACGCCCTCATAAAGCATAAAGCTCTTCATGCCTTCCCATACATGGTTGGCGGACGTTTCCAGACGTCGGCGGTCATCCCCTCCTTCGTGGAGCCCGCGGCGAATGACCTGTTCAGCGACTTCATGCAAAGTTTCTGGCAGGGAGGCCTTCCAAAAACGTACCTGTTCATCATCGGTTCCTTCCCGGTTTTGCAAGGCTTTTTCATAGGCTTCGACATACAACTTTCCAAGTTGTTCCCTGTCATTGCGTTTCACCCGCGCTTTTTCCGACAAGACATAAAACAACTCCCTGTCAGAAACACTCGCACGCGTCCCATTGCCTCCGGCAATTTCTCTCCGGATTTCCCCCCAGTCCGACATGATTTTCTCTTTGGAATGCCGCGTATGATCCACCGCCCAGGAGCGCACGATATGCCCAGCCAGCCGTTCCTCATCATCCTCTCCGGCAGGCAAGACAATACCGGAAGCTTCACGGACATCTTGGGGAATCGTAGAGACATCACCCGTCAACACCCGGTTCCAGTACTCCTCGCGCTCCATGTCACGTTTCCCGTTCTCGGACTCCAAGACCGTCATATTTTCATCCGACTCGTTCATATATTCGTTTTTTTGTTATCTTGTTTCGCTTGCATGGAGGAAAAATCCACCCATGAAGCCCCCTGTTTCATCCTTTCTCTATCAATCAACTCATCCGCCTTTTCCCGAGTCGTATCCGAGGGTTCCTGGACAATCGCGTCCATCACCTCATCTTGCATGCGTCTCCAGGCTTTAAGAGCCACGTCATCGCCGGGAGCTCCCCATAAACCATTTCTATACATGGCACTCAATTCACGCGAAACGTGTTTTCGGATTCCGTCCGGTACAGAAGCCGTCTTCAGGAAACGTTCATGAAGCGCAACAAAATCGCGACGAGGCAATCCCGCCGTCGCCAGAGAAATCAGAAACTCCGCTTCGCCTTCGCGAGTCACATTCCTTTCGTCGATTCTTCTCCGCCATTCACACAAGTCCGCCTCCGGTGCCTTGAAACGGACTCCTTCCATCATCTCTCTTCTCTTTTGAGCCTCTCCGTCCAACAGACTGCGTACCTGTTCCGGTTTCAAAAACATCCTTTGTTCTGCATTGTAAACACTTTGTGGATCAAGAGGCTCTCCGTGTGACAGAGCATTGGCATAGAAAGCCCCCAGGTGTTCCTTGACAACAAGAGCCTGCTCCGTGCATTTCGCTTCCAAATCAATGACTTTATCCTTCCTGTTCGAGAATGGGTGCCGTCCATCATCCAGCTCGCGCAAAGCAACAAGAGGATTCCCAAGACTCTCCCTCTCAATGCCTGAGTCCTTGCCCGCCAGCAAAAGCTCTTTCTTGTAGGATTCCCCTGCCGAAACAGGGATGAATACCCCGGTTCCTTCTTCCAGTCCTTTCTCCAAAGCCGGAGAATCCCCGCTCCGGGCCGCGACCTCCATACCGGCTTTCCATGAAGAACGTGCTCGTTCTACCATGCCCAGATGGGCCATTTCGCGGACTTCAATGCCACCCGTTACTCTTAATTGCCGGATGGTTTCATCCAAATCCACCCGAGTTGTTTCGCTCAGATTTCCTGGAAAATAATCGGGCAGTTTCGTGGCAACGGCATCTTCCCAATCGCGGGAAAAATTCTCATAGTCATTCCGCGATTGGAAAGCGGCCATCGTTTCCCGATGGAAGCGTTCAAGTCCTTTTCTCACTTCTGCCCGTTCTCCGAGAACCTTCAATTGCTCGATTTTACCGGTAAGTGCCGCCGAACCAGCAACGGCATCGGTTACTCCATCCGCCAGCCTTGATGCTCCCTGGGCCAGGACATGAGCGTCCTGCAGGGGAATCAGTCCCCCGCCATGTGCACCGGAAGCAGCCATTCCGTAGTCTTGTATGTGAATTGCCATAACGATGGCTCCACATACAACACATTCCCATGACCCCGTCATCCCGTCCAAAACGGGATGATGACTCATCTCCCCTATAATACAGGGATACAATAAAAATCACGACAGCTTAAAAATCAATAACTTGATACGCGAAATTCAAATTCTTCCACTCGCCCGCGTTCCAAGCAGGCAGCCATCCAGTCAAAAAGCGCTCCGAACTCGCCACCGACGACCTCTCCCATCTCCGCACCACGTGGCTTGGCTCGTCCCGCCGCCAGGCGTACAGGCTCCATACCGGCCAGCAACAGAGCACAATGGGCATCGTCTGCGCGAAAAATCTCCTCTGCTCCGGGCATTTCCGCCAAACGCTCTTCGGAAACTTCCATGCAGACAACCCCAACTCCAAACTCTGCCGCCAAACGACGCAGCTCTGCCACCTCGCCGTCATCCGGCATTTCTCCCACAATGATCAGTTCTCCCGTCTGCGCCCAACATGACGTAGACAAGGCCCGGAAAAATTCTTTTCGCAGGGAATCGGCCTGCGGCATGTAGGCGACACAAACACTCTGCAACTCAACTACAGGAGCTCCCACCATTCTTCTGCGTTCCAGACCGCTCTTGTCAAAGACGAGGGAAGATCCTTCCCATTCGCCTTCCGGCCAATCCACAACTGCCAATTCGGGTTTATTCCACGACGGACCGTATTCACCGGGAGCAAATACGAACACACCGCGTCCGGTCGTATCATACTGTCGTACGACAAGAGCCAGGGCTCGCGCCTTCATGGATTCCATATCCGTCTGGGTTTCTCCAAGGAACAAAGGCAAAAGCCCCTTAGGGGACATACTTGTGTCCCTCTCCCGGGAAGGGATACGCAGGTAATACCCCTGTCCTCGCTCCACTTTGGCAATGCCGGAATCAGGCTCCGCCGACATGAAAGAAAAATGGTAACGCAGGGAAGCATCGGAATAGTCTCCACCCAGGCGCATGCGGACAAGCCGGATCAACTCCGTCCCCTTGATGGCCTCTTTCGGGTCAGTCGGAAGGATTTCAGGCAACAGTTCTTCCAGCTGGGATCTTAAACTCATTATCCGAGGTATTGGCAAAAAATGGCATGATGTATCGTTCTGCGTCCGCGACTCATTCCACGGGGAATGGCTGAGGAGCCGCCGGAGGCACCCAGTTGTCATCAAGGCTATGACCCGATGTATCCACACGGGGCTTGCCGGAAGCCGGTTCGATATCGCTGGCGGGTACGGGAGCCGGTCTAGCGGCAGGTTGGTATGCGGACGAGGCGGTCTGCCGGGCAGCAGGCTGATCTACCTGTTGTTGAACAGGAGTGACTATTTCCGTCAATTGCTCAGTAAGCATCTGGCGCTCCTGAAGGCTGTGCGAGGCGGGAAGATATTTGTCCAAAGCTTCTTTTTCCTGCTTTTCCTGTGCCACTTCCGCTTCCATTAATTTCAGTCCGAGCGGATCGCCGAATCCAAGGCGATTCTGAAGAGCCTCCGGAAGATCGGATGGATCCAAACGTGTAGCCCCTCCCGCATGAACGATCGAAATATAGGAATCCGTCACACGCTGGATACTAACGTCCAAATAGGTCTTCTTCGTCTTCTCCGTCATGATCGTGTCGAAGTGCAGATTGCGGGCCTTGCGGCGCGTATCAGCCTTATAGCGCTGGAAGTAAGAACGCATTTCACCCCGGACCCCTAGAATTTCACGTTCCAGATCACTGATTTTCTTGTTTTTCAGATCGACGTTCTGTTCGAGGATAGTAACTGCCTCCCCTTTTTCAATCAGAGCCTTGTTGCGAATTTTCCGTTTTTCCACATCGAAGAATTCAAGTTTCTTCTTGTTATATTCATTCCGCACCTGCTCGAATTCATTATTGGCCTTTGTCAACGGATCCTCCGGCATAATCTTGGACTGTTCGTAGATCATATAGCCCATACCTCCGACCAGGCCGATACCCAGAATGATGCAAATATTCCAGAAAAGGACGGAAGAAAAATTGCTTGAAGCCCCAGAAACTTCCGGTTGTTTGTTGCCCGAATCCTCAAGAGCATCCTCATCGGAACCTGAAGGGGGCACGGGAGGCGAAGGAGGTTCTTCTGCAGCAACAGGAATGGGAGCCTGAACCGATTTTTTTTCAACTGGAGAGGGAGAAGAAAGAGCGACTCTCACATCCTCGGACACAGGAGAGGAAGCAACACGTACCGGTTCCTTTTTTACCTCGGCAGCCGGCTGGCGCACAGGAGCTTCCCGATGAGGAGATGAGGACGAAGAAGATGCTGGTTCCGACGGCGAAGCAGCCATTGCCCCAGTCGATGCTACCGTTTTCCGAGCAATTGTTTGACCACTGGAGGCAGGCTGGAAGTCAACCTTGAAGAAATTGTTCTTGGGTGCGTATTTGGATTCGCTGCTCTGTTGCCGGGCGGAGCGTTCCTGTTGCGCCTTGGCCGTTTCGGCATCCTGCCTTGCGATTTCCTTCTCCAGATCGGCCAGTTTTTCCGATGGCTTGTCGAGGAAGCGTTCCTGTAAATTTTCCTTGCGGGACATTTGATAAGGCAATTAAAAATTAATCAATGGGGTGGCTTGCGCGGAATTCTTCTAGTTTAAGGCGGAGAGCATCACGCCGAAGCGTCAGAGCTTCAATATATTTATCCAAATTCTTTTCCTTGCGGGACAGAATCTGAATATCCTTTTCATAACTCAGGGAAAGTTTGTCGATATGTGGGATAGAAACGACTTTGGCAGCCTCTGTTTCCATCATCTTGATCTCCTGAAGCATCTCCTGCGTCTGTTTTTCAATCAGTAAAAGCTTCTCCTGTTTTTTCTGTTCATTTTCCATACAGGACGTCAGTGTACAGACTGCGACTCCTGCCCAAAGCAGTGCCTTGAGAGATGGTTGAAGATAGCTCATGTCCGTATTATGCAGGAAAAGAACCATGCAAGTCAATCGGTTGGTCGAACAGCAGACAAAAATCCTTCTAATTTTCTGACTTACTCCTCCTTTTCGAAGCCCCCACCTGAATTTTCTGGTGCCCTCCCCGTCATCTCCCTACAATAGCCCTACTAACCATGGACTTTTCTACAATCGGCCAAAACCTGATCATCCGCACTGGCATCGACGATTTAATGGAAGACCTTTACAAGGCTATCCACTCGGGAAATCCCGATATTTGCCAGCTCAACGGCGGAAGCCCCGCCTTCTTCCCGGAAGTGAGCGCCCTCTGGCATGAAAGCCTCAACAAAATGGCCGCCTCCGGGGAATTCGATTCCCTCGTAGGTACTTATGCCCACCCTCGCGGCGACGCCAAATTCATCCGGGTGCTGGTCGATTATCTCAATGACAAATATAACTGGCAATTGACGGAAAAGAATATCGCCGTCACACAGGGCGGTCAAATGGCCTTCTTCCTGCTCTTCAACCTTCTGGGGGGACCGGCAACCGGAGGAGGATACCGGGAAATACTTTTCCCCATCTGTCCGGACTACATCGGCTACCAGCCCCAGTCCGTCTTCGGGGCCGCTGTTTTCCGCGGAATCCGTCCCAAAATCACGATTCTCGACAAGCACTCGTTCAAGTACGGTATCGATTTTGAGCGACTGAAGATTACGCCTGAGACAGCAGCCCTTTGCATGTCACGGCCCACCAACCCGACGGGCAACGTCGTCACGGATGATGAAATGGCTCGCCTTCACAAGCTAGCCGCCGAAGCAGGCGTGCCTCTCATGGTGGATGGAGCCTACGGGGCTCCCCTGCCCAACATTTGTTCCGTCAAGGCTACCCCGGTCTGGGACGAAAATGTCATCCTGACCATGAGCCTCTCCAAAATAGGCCTCCCCGGTACGCGCACCGGCATCATCATCGCCCGGGAAGAAATCATCGACGCCATCGTCCGCACAGTTACGACATCCGCCCTTTGTCCGAATAATCTCGGACAAAAACTCATTGCTCCGTACATCGAAGACCGTTCCATCGAGCGCATCTGCGAATCGCTCGTCGTACCTTTCTATCAGCAAAAAGCAGAGTTTGCCATCAGGCTGATTCACGAACTCATGCCCGACAACCTGCCTTGGAAACTCCACAAAAACGAAGGAGCCATGTTCCTCTGGATGTGGATGGAAGGCCTTCCCATCACCTCCCAGGAACTCTATGAACGTTGCCGGGAACGCGGCTGTTTCATCAATCCGGGCCATCATTTCTTCTTTGCCATGGACAAGGAGGAATACGACTCCTGGCCTCACACACAGGAATGCATCCGCATCAGTTTCACCCAGTCAGACGACATCCTGCGCCGCGGATTGACTATCCTTTCCGAAGAAATCATCAAGGCTTACTCGGAACAACACTAACGCTATTTCCCAACTTCACCATGAACAGCATGACCGGCTTCGGCCGAGCACAGATACAAACGGCTGCCAGCTCCATCAAAGTCGAACTATCCGGAGTCAACCGCAAGCAGCTGGAAATTGCCATCAATATTCCCCGGGGATATGCCGAATGGGAGCAATCCATCCGTCCCGTCATCCAGAATGCCGTTTCGCGAGGCAGAGTCTCCGTTTCGATCACAGTAGACCGTAATCCGGATTCTTCGGAAAATACCATGTTCCTTGATGAAACACGCCTCGCCGGATGCATGAAAACTCTCGACCGAGCCTCGGAAGTAGCAGGCAGAGATCTTCCCCTCACCGTATCGGACTTGATTCGTCTGGAAGTTATGACAACCACCCAGGATGCGGAAGAATCCGCCGAAGAACTATGGCCTTTGGTGGAACCGACTTTGCGCGAAGCCCTGGACGCATTCCTCTCCATGCGCTCCGTCGAAGGAGAAAATCTCAAAAAAGACCTTCTGGAAAAACTCTCCAACCTCGAAAACTTCCGTTCGCAAATAGCCGACTTGGCCCCCTCCGTCCCTTCCCGTCTCCGCGACTCCATGGTCAAGCGCCTGGAAGAAGCAGGCCTCCCTGTGGACCTCGGTGATGACCGCATCATCCGCGAACTGGCCGTCTTTGCCGACAAGTGTGACGTCACGGAAGAAATTACTCGCCTTGCCTCGCATTTCTCCCAATTCAAAGCCCTGTGCGATTCATCCACTCCATCCGGACGACCGCTCGATTTCCTCTGTCAGGAAATCTTCCGCGAATTCAACACAATCGGCTCTAAAGCCAACGATGCCACGTTGGCCCATCTCGTCGTCGCCGCTAAAACGGATCTGGAAAAAATCCGCGAACAGGTGCAAAACATCGAATAACACACTTTCCCCCCTACTATCTTTTCTCTCCATGAACCAACTGGGATCCCTCCTCGTCGTCTCCGGACCGTCAGGTTCCGGTAAAACAACCCTCTGCCGCCGGGCCACCGATGCCGGTCTCTGCCGTTACTCCATCTCCTGCACGACACGCCATCCGCGCGAAGGAGAGCGTAACGGATTCGATTATCACTTCCTCACCATGGACGCCTTCACAGCCAAGACGGACTCCGGAGAATTCCTGGAACACGCCACCGTCCACGGCAATTGTTACGGCACGCTTAAATCGGACATCATCGACCTCCTTCAACAAGGCATCAACATTGTCATGGACATCGACGTCCAGGGTGCCGGCCAGGTACGCGCCTGCGATGACCCCATCATCCGCAAAGCCTATGCCGATGTGTACATCCATGTTCCCCAGCAAGAACTCGAAGCCAGGCTTCGCGGACGCAATACGGACTCAGACGATATCATCGCCCTGCGCCTCTGCAATGCTGCCGAAGAAGACGCCTGCATCGGCAATTACCAATATGTGCTGACTTCCTCCGACCGGGAAACCGACTACGCTTCCTTCTCATCCCTTCTCATCGCTCTCGGTCTACGCAGAACGCTTATATTGGAACCGTAAGGCGGCCCCCACATCCCACCTTTATCCCTTCCTGCGTAGCGACGCAGGAAGCACCTTCATCTGCTCCCTGTACTTCGTCACCGTGCGGCGGGCAATCCGGATACCCCGGTTTTCCAATTCCCGGGTCAGGGCAGCATCGCTGTACGGTTTGGAAGAAGGTTCTCCCTCCAGAATTTCTTTCATAACGGTCTGGACCGCCACCGCCGCCAAAGCATCTCCGTCACCGGATTCTCCTCCATGCTCTCCTGTTGCTTGAACGCCCGAGCCAAAAAAGCTTCTCAACTCCCTGTAGCCCCATTTGCAAAGAAGGTACTTGCCCGCCACAGCGCGCGATACGGTCGAAACGTGAACTCCCAGTTCGTCCGCAACCGCTTCCATACCCAGCGGGACAAGGAAACGGTCTCCTTTCCTGAAAAAAGCTTCCTGCTTCCGCACCAGCACACGGGCCACCTGAAGAATCGTCTCCTGTCGTTGCGCAATAGCCCTGATCAAATTGCGCCCCTCGCGAAAACACCGTTTCAAATAATCCCGTACTTCGGCATTTCCTCCGTATTCTGACAATGCCTCTTTATACGAATCGTCCAAACGCAGGCGGGGAACGTAATCCCCGGTTAGCAACACATCAAACGAACCGTCTTCATCTTCTTCAACAAGCACATCGGGAGCAATGTAGGGATTCGTCTCCCGGCTGAATATTGCACCGGGATTGGGATTCATCCTGGCGACCTCTTCCATGGCCTCGGTAACTTCATCCGTTGTTGCCCTAAGCTTCTCGGCAACTTCGCGGTAACGATGCCGAGCCAGATCGTCCCAGCAGTCGCGCACCATCCGAAAAGCCAGGGACTTCCCCGCACCTCCATGCTCCAATTGAATCATCAGGGAATCCCTTAAATCGCGAGCACCGACCCCGTCGGGTTCCAGCCCCCGAAGTACTTCTAAAGCCTCCTTCAGTGTCTTGCGCGACACCCCGTTCTCTTCGGCAATCTCCTCCGGATCCTCCGAAAAAAAACCACGCTCATCCAGATAATCAACCAGTAACAAAGAGGCACGTTCCACATCACCGGGTAAGGACTCCCGAAGGATTTGCTCGCGCAGATAACCGGACAAGGATTGAGATCCGGCAATGGAATCGTATGCAAAATCATGACGGGCAACGGCATCGCTGTCATATCCGCCCGCTTCCTCATCCCGATCCATTGCATCATCGGTCATATACGATTCCCAGTCGTCACCGGTACCGTCCGACCAGTCATCCCGTCCTTCATCGAAGGGTTCTTCCAGAGAAACAAGATCATCCGGACGTTCTTCCTCCAATGCTGGATTGCTCTCAAGAGCCTCCCGGACAATCTGACCCAGTTCCATGGACGATGCCTGCAGGACACGCACCCCCATCTGCATGGCTGTTCCGGCAACCATGCGCTGGGTCATTCCTTGCTGCAGGGATCCATCGCTCACACGCCCGGAAGCCTATCCGTAACGCAGATTCTGTGCAAGATCGATGTTGGACAGAGGAATTCATGACCGCTTTCATGGAAAAGTCCCCCAATGGATCAAGATTCTCTTGCAATGAATGAATTGGGCCATTAGATTGTCCCGGCTTAAAACTGATGAAGGCAATCCTCGCACTTGAAGACGGTACAATTTTTGAGGGTATAGCATTCGGAGCCTCCGGCACGACAACCGGGGAATCCTGCTTCAATACCTCCATGACAGGGTATCAGGAGATACTCAGCGATCCTTCCTATCGTGGACAAATTGTAGCAATGACCTATCCCATGATCGGCAATTACGGGGTCAATGAAGAAGACAACGAATCCTCCGGCCCTCAAGTCCGCGGCTTTGTCATTGAAGAACTTTCTAAAATTCCCTCGAACTGGCGTTCACAGGAAAGCCTTGATACCTGGCTCGCCCGCCACGGCATTCTCGGTATCCAAGGCGTCGATACGCGGAAACTTACCAAGCATCTGCGCTCCGCGGGAGCCATGAGAGCCTGCATCTCCACCGACCTTTCCGCTGCCGAAGCCGTGGAAGCCGCCCGTCACAGCGCTCCCATGGAAGGCAGCGACTTCGTTCAGGAAGTCTCCACTTCATTCAACTACCACTGGGAAGACGAATCCCGTAATTGGGTATTGCCCAACGTTTGCGCCGGGCAATCCGGCAACTACGAAAAACTGCCTCCCGTCAAATATAACATTGTCGCCTACGACTTCGGAATCAAGCGCAACATTCTCCGCAGTCTCCGCAGGGCAGGATTCGACGTAACCGTCGTTAACTCCAGGACCAAGGCCGAAGAAATCCTCTCAATGGACAAAGACGGCCTCTTCCTCTCCAACGGGCCCGGCGATCCGGCTGCTCTCGGCTACATCCATGAGGAAATCCGCAAGTTGCTTGGCAAACTGCCTATCTTCGGCATCTGCCTCGGCCACCAGATCCTCGGCCATGCCTTCGGGGCCAAAACCTACAAGCTCAAGTTCGGCCACCGCGGCGGCAACCAGCCCGTCAAAGATCTTCGCTCCGGCAAAGTCGCCATCACCTCCCAAAACCACGGATTCGCCATTGACCCCGATACTCTGCCGGACGATGTTGAAGTCACCCACATCAACCTCAATGACGGCACAATCGAAGGCATCCGTCACAAGTCCCTGTCCGTCTTCTGCGTCCAATACCACCCGGAAGCCGCACCCGGTCCTCATGACGCGAACTACTTCTTCGCCGAATTCGCCGGACTTATCGAAGATTTTCGTTCCGGTTCCAGCAACCGGGCTTAAAGCGACAACAAAAAAATTGATTCTCAAAAAATAACGACCATACTGGTTTTTTTACCATGAACACCATCATTATCGGTTCCCAATGGGGGGACGAAGGAAAAGGAAAACTCATCGACTTTTTAACAGAAACCGCAGACGTTGTTGCCCGCGGACAAGGCGGTAACAACGCAGGGCATACAGTCATTGCCAACGGTCAGAAATACATCCTGCACCTTGTGCCCTCAGGCATCCTGTGGCCCGGTAAACTGTGTGTAATCGGCAACGGTGTTGTCCTCGACCCTATCGGCCTCGTTGAAGAAATGGAAACCCTCCGCAAGCAGGGTATCGTCATCAACTCGGAAAACCTCCTTCTCTCCGACCGCGCCCACCTCGTTCTTCCTTTCCACAAGGAGATGGACGCCGCTTCCGAATCCTCCCTCGGCAAAAAGGCCATCGGTACCACCAAGCGCGGCATCGGCCCGACCTACGCCGACAAAGCACGTCGCATCGGCGTTCGCGTAGCAGACATGCGTTGCCCGAAAATCTTTGAAGAAGTCTTGCGCAACCGTATCCAGCGCGCCAATATCGAACTCCAAAACATGGGGGCCGCTCCCATGGACGAAGACAAAATGATCGCCGAAGTAGAAGCGGCAGCCAAGGTGCTCCGTCCCCACATCGCCAACACCATCCCGGTAATGAACAAGGCGATCAAGGAAGGCAAGAGTATCCTCTTCGAAGGAGCCCAGGGCGCATTCCTCGACGTTGACTTTGGTACCTATCCTTTCGTCACCTCCTCCAACACCTCGTCTGCCGGATCATGCACCGGAACGGGAGTGCCGCCCCATAAGATCGACCGCATCATCGGCGTCTGCAAGGCTTATACCACCCGCGTCGGTTCCGGGCCTTTCGTCACGGAAGATGCTGAAATCGCCGACTACCTCCATGGCCTCGGACGCGAATTCGGAGCTACGACCGGACGTCCCCGCCGCTGTGGCTGGGCTGATGCCATCCTTCTCCGCTTTTCCGCCATGTTCAACGGTTTCGACGAATTGGCCATGACCAACCTTGATGGGCTCGACCAGTGCAAGACGATCAAAATCTGCGTCGGTTACGACCTCGACGGTGAAATCCTTGAATATCCCCCTGCCCGTTGTGAAGAATGGGAACGCTGCAAACCGGTCTACGAAACACTGCCCGGCTGGATGCAGGACATCTCTTCCTGCCGTTCCTGGAAGGAAATCCCGGAGAACGCCAAGAAGTTTGTCGCACGCCTGTCCGAACTCATCGGTACTCCGATCACTACAATTGGTGTCGGCCCCGACCGCGAACAGACAATTGCCGTCGAAGCCTGATTGGCGACACGATATATTCTTGAATCATCCCAAAGCCGTTTCCCCAGCCCGCAGGAGGAAACGGCTTTTCATTTTCTTCCGACTTCCTTACCATTGCTTCAGAAATGAAAAAAGAAGTTCTCTTTGTCCTGCTCCCCGACTTTGCCGACTGGGAAATCGCCTACATCGCGGCATTCCTGAATTTCGGTCTGGAACCAGGCCGCGCAAAATACACCGTCAAAACACTTTCGCTCAGCAAGGAACCCGTCGTGTCAATCGGCGGGCTCAAGGTTCTGCCCGATTACAGTTTAGAGGATGCACCATCAGACTACGCAGGGCTGATTCTAATAGGCGGCATGAGTTGGTTCACACCCGAAACCGTGAAAATCGTCCCTTTCGTCCAGACTGCTATCGACGACAACAAAATCGTGGCGGGCATCTGTAACGCCTCTGTGTTCCTTGCCATGCATGGATTTCTCAATGAAGTGAAGCACACCAGCAATGGATTGGAATATCTGAGACAATTTGCCGGAACCAATTACACCGGCACCGCCAACTACCTCGATAAACAAGTTGTCAGCGACCACAGTATCATCACAGCCAGTGGTCTCAATCCCCTTGAATTCAGCAAAGCCATCCTTGCCGCACTGGAGGCCGATACCCCGGAGATGATCGAAAAGAATTACCAAAGGTACAAAACGGGGATTTGGATACCTTGACATCCGGGACTCTCCCTCCACCATCCAACAAAAAAACCAGCAGAAAGGGAAACACCCCTCTTCTGCCGGCTTGGATATATTGGATTAAAACAACTTGTCTCCGTTCCGGAGATCAAATTCCGGGTGAAGGCCAGCCCTCACGACGCCGGCCAGTTCCCCGGTTACTTTAGCGGATTTCTTCAGCGCCGAAGTACGGCACCAAGGCTTCCGGGATACGGATTGAACCGTCGGGCTGTTGATAGGATTCAACCAAAGCGACATACAGGCGGGGAAGAGCCGTTCCGGAACCATTCAACGTGTGGCAGAAACGGTTTTTTCCGTCGGCATCCTTGTAGCGCAATTTCATGCGGCGAGCCTGATAATCGACAAAGCAGGAGCAAGAGGAAACCTCCAGATACTTGCCCTGTCCCGGCGCCCAGACTTCAATATCGTAGGTCTTGGCAGACGAGAAACCGAGATCCCCCGTACACAGCTCAATCACACGGTAGTGAAGTCCCAGCTTCTGCAGGATTGTTTCCGCATCGGCCAAGAGAGATTCCAATTCGTCAAACGAATGTTCGGGGGAAACAATCTTGACCAATTCAACCTTGTCAAACTGATGGATGCGGATCATCCCCCTGTTGTCGCGCCCGGCACTGCCGGCTTCACGGCGAAAACAAGGCGTATAAGCCGTCATCTTGATGGGAAGCTGGTCTTCGGAAACGATCATGTCGCGGTACAGGTTCGTGACGGGAACTTCCGCCGTCGGCACCATGAAATACTGCTGGTTTTCCGTACCGTACATGTCATCTTCGAATTTCGGAAGCTGACCGGTGCCTTCCATGCACTCACGCTTCACCATGAAAGGAACCCCCACTTCCTGGTATCCGTGTTCACGGGTCTGGGTATCCAGCAGGAAGTTGATCAGGGCACGTTCCAGCCGGGCTCCTGCGCCACGGTACACGACAAAGCCGGAGCCCGTGATGCGGGTAGCATCTTCAAAAGAAATCATTCCCAGCTTTGTGGCAAGTTCGACATGGTCTTTAGGTTCGGCGATTGCAGGTTTTTCACCCCATTTTTTAATTTCGGGGTTACACGTTTCATCAAGACCGACCGGGCATCCTTCATGAGGCATATTGGGAATACCCATCAGAAGCTCTTCCTGTTCCAGAGCAGCCTGAGCAGCAATAGCGTCAAGCTCCTTGATTCGCTCGCCTATGGTACGCATGCGAAGCTCCAGCTCGGAGGAATCTTCGCCATTTTTCTTCATCATGCCAATCTTCTTGGAAGTGGCATTCCGTTCGGACTGTAAACTTTGCTTTTCCGTTTCGGCATTGCGGCGGGACTCGTCGCACTTCAAGACGGCATCCACCAGCATCCATGCCTCGCCGCCACGCGGTTTGAGGCGTTCCTTGACCATTTCAGGGTTCTCACGAATTATGCGAATATCGAGCATAGCCCGCTCAGATTGCACTTCACACACCCACGAAGCAAGTCCGAATTCCGTTTCTCATCGGACAATTTTATTTCTTTTCCACGGGAAAATTGATAGGATATAAAACCATACCACGTAACTGTTGTACTCATGATCACCGTCAAAAACTTTGCTCTTTTCTCTTGTTCCCTTTGCTGCCTGGTTTCCGGAGTCGAAGCTCTCGACATCGTTTCCATTCCTCAGCCGCGTTCCGTTACGGACGCTCCGGGGCAGTTCAATCTGTCATCGACGGCTACCATCGCCGCCGGCAAAGAGTTGCACAATGAACTCATTTTCCTGGGAACTGCTCTCAAAAAATTCGGCTTACAGGTCAAAACCGCGCCGGACACCTCCGCACGATTTGTTCTCAAGGTAGGAGACATCCCCGGCAAGGAAGCCTACAAACTAACTATTTCACCCAGGCAGGTCATCATCCGGGGAAGCGATCCGGCAGGTGTTTTTTACGGTATCCAGACCCTCCTGCAGCAAATGGAGGACGCCTCCGGCAAAGGTATAAAAAATCTGGATTGCGGCATCGTTGAGGATTCTCCCCGCTACGGATGGCGAGGATTCATGCTGGATGAAGCACGCCATTTCTTCGGGAAGGAAAAAGTTCTTCAAATCCTGGACAATATGGCGAAATACAAACTCAATAAATTCCACTGGCATCTCACCGACGAACCCGGCTGGCGCATGGAAATTAAAAAGTATCCCAAGCTTGCCACAGTAGGCGGCCAGGGATCCTGGAGCCGCCCCAATGACAAAAACGTCCGTTATTATACCCAGGCTGAAATTCGCGATATTATCAAGTATGCCGCCGACCGCCACATCGAAATCATTCCTGAAATCGACATGCCAGGACATGCCACTGCCGCTAACAAAGCCTACCCCGAATACTCCGGAGGCGGTACCAAGGACCACCCCGAGTACACATTCAATCCCGGCAAGGAACAAACTTACTCCTACCTGACCGATATCCTGCAGGAAGTTGCTCACATCTTCCCTTCACCTTACATCCACCTCGGCGGTGATGAAGTCGCCTTCGCCAGTAAATCCTGGGACGATATCTCTGAAGTACAGCAACTCAAAGAGAAAGAAAAGCTCAAATCCAACAAGGATGTCGAACGCTACTTTGTCCATCGCATGACCGACAATCTCAATAAAAAAATCGGTAAAACCGCTATCGGTTGGGACGAAATGTTAGAAGTCCACGCTCCACAGGATCAAACAATCCTCATGTGGTGGCGCCATGACCGGGTTCCGGTCCTGAAGAAAGCCCTTGAGGCCGGTTATAGGACAATCCTCTCTCCGCGCCGTCCTTTGTATTTCGATTTTACCCAGCATCAATCCCACAAATGGGGACGCACATGGAACGGGTTCTGCCCTCTTCAGGACGTCTATGAATTCCCGGACAAAGGCCTGGAGCAGTGGAAAATCCCGTCCGATCAGCAAAAACTCATCATGGGTGTCCAGGCCAATGTCTGGACGGAACGCATTGACACGCCCAAGCGCCTCGACTTCATGATCTGGCCACGCCTCTGCGCCGTCGCAGAATCCGGATGGACTGCCCCGGAAGTGAAAAACTACGACAATTTCCGCAAACGCATGGAAAATGCCTACGCCTCGTTCGACAAGCAAGGTATCTATTACTTTGACGAACGCGACCCGTCCCGTACTCCGGAACCCGTCGGATGCAACAAGGATAACAAGGTCATACCCATGGATTTCCGGGACTGATTTTCTCTCCCGTACAAGGTATTTCCGGGAACGTGCTAATTGCGTTCCCGGAAACCTCGGGTATTGCACCTCCGGAGTCCTGCTGATAATCTTGCCGAAGATGAGTGATCCCGCCCCCAACCGATTGTTCCTGCTGGATGGCATGGCCCTGGCCTACCGCTCCCACTTTGCCTTTATCACCAATCCCATCCGGAATTCCAAGGGGCAAAACACGTCTGCTATCTTCGGATTTGCCAACACCCTTCTCTCCATACTCGACCAGGAAGCCCCTACCCACCTCGCCGCATGCTTTGATACGTCGGTTCCTACGGAACGCCATATCATCTATCCGGAATACAAGGCCAACCGGGAATCCATGCCGGAGGATCTCCGTGCCCAAATCCCGGAAATCATCCGCATGCTGGAAGCTTTCCGTATCCCTATTCTCCGGATTGACGGTTACGAAGCGGATGACACCATCGGCACCCTCACCCGCATGGCGGATGAAACGGACGGCTTTGCCTCCTACATGGTTTCGCAGGACAAAGATCTGGGCCAGCTCATTTCACCTTCATGTTTCCTCTGGCGTCCCGGCAAACGGGGAAATGAACATGAAATCATCGATGTCCCCACTCTGCTTGAACATTGGAATATTAAGGAACCTTCCCAGGTCATCGACATTCTCGCCCTCATGGGAGATGCTTCCGACAACATCCCCGGCATCCCCGGCATCGGAGAAAAAACGGCCAAAACCCTCATTGAAGAATTCGGCTCTGTTGAAAACCTCCTTGCCCACACGGATCAACTCAAAGGCAAACGCCGGGAAAACGTCGAGGCCAATGCCGACAAAGCCATCCTCTCCAAAAAACTGGCCACCATCAACCGTCACGTACCGCTTTCCGTCGGACTGGATGCCCTCGTTCGTCAAACTCCCGATGAGCCGGCTCTGCGCAACTTCCTTCAGGAATACGAACTCCGTACCATCCAGGCACGTTTCTTCGGCAAAAATCCCCCGCGCAACGCTCCCGCCAATCTTCCCCCAGACGACCTCTTTGCTCCGGTCCGTTCAGCTTCCGAGTCCCTCGACGATTCTGCGGATCATCCCGTTACGGTACAGTCCGATGGGCAGCTTACGCTGTTCGAGGACCATCCTGTAAAAACCGTCAACGATATCCCCCACGACTACATCCTCATCAACACGGAGGAAGAACGCCTCCGCCTTGCCCGTCTCCTCGAACAGGCTCCCTCCTGGTGCTTCGACACGGAAACGACCGGATTGGATCCTCTGACGGATTCCCTGCTCGGTATCGCCTTCTGCATGGAACCCCACAAGGCATGGTATGTCTCTATTTCCGATCCATCCGATCTGGAACCCTTCCGTAACGTCTTTGCCGGACCTGCGGAAAAAATCGGGCATAACCTTAAATTCGACATCAAAGTCATGCGGGCGGCCGGCATCAAGGTTGCGGGCCCCTTCTTCGACAGTATGCTGGCGCATGCCCTCGTCAACCCCGGACTGAAGCATGGCATGGATTCTCTCGCGGAAACCATGCTCTCCTACCAGACCATTAAACTTGCCGATATTGCCCCTCCCGGAGAAGGCAAGGGAGTGTTGGATACCGCCGCTGTCCCTATCGAAACCATGGCTCGTTACTCCGCCGAAGATGCAGACATCACCTTCCAACTGGCTGGCCTCCTTCGTAAGGAAGTCCGTGAAAGCGGTATGGAACCTCTCTTTATGGAGATCGAAATGCCTCTCCTGCCTGTCCTTGCCGACATGGAATTCGAAGGAGTCCGCATCCTTCCCAAAGCCTTGGAAGACGCTTCCGATGCCATGACAGGATACCTCGAAGATCTCATCCGAAAGGTCGAACAAGCGGCTGGGCACCCGCTCAACCTCAATTCCCCCAAACAACTCGGAGAATTGCTCTTCGGAGAACTCAAATTGGTCGAAAAACCCAAGAAGACAAAAACCGGGCAATTCGTCACCGATGAAGAAACCCTCTCCACTCTGTCGCAAAAGCACGAAGTCGTTCGTGACATTCTCGCCTACCGTGAAGCAGCTAAACTCAAAGGTACCTATCTCGATGCCCTGCCCCGTTTCATTTCTCCGGCAGACGGACGCATCCACTCCCAGTTCCACCAATTGCTTACTGCTACCGGGCGTCTCGCCTCGCAGGATCCCAACCTGCAAAACATACCTGTTCGCTCCGATCAGGGTAAATTGATTCGTAAAGCATTCGTCCCGAGATCGGATGAATACCTCATCCTCTCCGCCGACTATTCCCAGATAGAACTGCGCATCATGGCGGCCCTCTCCGGAGACGAAGCCATGATCCATGCCTTCCGTGACAATCGCGACATCCACACCGAAACCGCCTCCCGCGTTTACGGAGTCGCCCGGGAAGACGTCACCTCGGACATGCGCCGGGCCGCCAAAATGGTCAATTTCGGAATCATCTACGGCATCTCGGCATTCGGGCTTTCCCAGCGACTTGGTTGTCCGCGCGCGGAAGCAGCCGCCCTCATCGAAAACTATTTCACCCAGTTCCCCGGAGTCAAAGCCTACATGGACACCTTGATCGAAAAAGCCACCCGCCTCGGCTATGCCGAGACACTGTGCGGCAGGAAGCGCATGCTCCCCGATCTCCAGTCCGCCAACAAAAATATCCGTTCTTCCGCCGAACGAACGGCCATCAATACCCCCATTCAGGGCACGGCGGCGGAAATGATCAAAATCGCTATGATCCGCGTCCATCGCCTGCTTGAACAAACCCGTTCCCGCTTGATTCTGCAGATTCATGACGAACTTCTGATCGATCTCCACAAGGAAGAGCAGGAATTGGTCTCCCCCATCGTAGAAACCATGCGGACTGCACTCGTCCTCCCGCATGGCGTCCCAGCCTCCGTAGAGGCCCAGACAGGAGCAAACTGGCTGGAAGCCCATTGAATCCATATCTACCCTTCCCACTCCCTTTATGATCGAAATTATCAAACCCACCCCTTCCGACGCCGCCACCAAACGGATTCTCATCGAATGGTTCAAAGCCGCACGTCCCAAATGGAAACTACCGGCCGATATTTGCATCGGTACTTTCTTTACGGCCATGACCATCTATTCGTTCATGCAGACTCCGGTTCCCTTCTTCACATGGCTGGCTCTGGGGGGTGCCTGCCTCTCTTTCCTTGCCGCATTCGCCTACGTTCCTTTTCTGGCAACCATGGCCCTCAATGCCAATAAAAAGCTTCCTTCTTATTTCAAGGAAAAAACCTACCGGTTTTATCCGATCCATCTTGAATATTCCTATGAAGGAGCCCAAACCGTCACCATTCCATTGGAAAAATTCACGGAAGTCCGCCTCACGGGAAACTTCGTTCTCTTCCTTATCGGTGACAAACTTGCCCTCTGGTTCTCCCAAAATGACGTAGGTCGCGGGGACTGGGATACCATCCTGCGTTTCCTCAACAACAATAACGTCGTCATCAAGGGAGAGCTCTCCCCCCGGTAATATCCGGCTAGCCCTCCGTACCATTCTCCATGTTGATCTGCTGCCTTGCCCCTCTCCCCGGTTCAGCGCCTTGCGATATTCGTTCCATGGCTGAATTCGTCGTTCGGGAAAGCCTCTCCGCTCATCAACACGGTGTATCCGTCATCCTTTGGCCGGAATACCTCTGGGCATTCTGTTCCGATGTCAATACTGCCACTCCCGCGTTACTCGAATCCCTCCTTTCTCCACTCAAGAAGGAAAAACTATTCGTCCTCGCGGGAACTTTGCAAATCGTTTGTTCCGAGGGAAAAGCTCCCTCCAATACCGCCCTGATCCTCAGCCACGGCCAATGGTATCTGCAGGACAAGATCGCTCTGGCTCCCCGCGAAGCATCCATGACTTCCACACACGCCATCCGTCTTTTTACTATCAATGGATTGTGTATTGCCACCCTGATCTGTATGGACGTGGAAATGCCCGAATTGGGAACTCTGCTCAAACAGCAATCCGTCGATATCCTGCTCGTTCCCTTCTGCGTAGAAGACGAGGAAGGAATACGCCGTATTGCCGTTTGTGCGGAAGCCCGGTCCATCGAACTGGGATGCTACACTGCCATCTGCCCTCTCCTGGGTACTCCCCCCGGCAATAAGGCCGAAGCCATAGGCGACATCCAATTCTTCCATCCGGCGCAAAAGGCTTTCGCCAATGTTTCGCCTCCCGTCATCGAACGTACCCAAATCCTCTTGACGGGAACTTGCCCGATCGATTCCAAAGCTCTGCGTCTTGCCCGGCGCAACTGGATGGAATCCACTCCTTCAACATCCTTCTGTTCAGGAATATCTGTAAAATCATCCGATTCGGAATCATGAAAAAGGGCTGCCCCAGCCTCATTCCGGCGGGACAGCCCTTCCACTCCCTGGGTGTTCCTATTGTATTGCGTCTACTTCAGAAGTTGTACCGGTAGCCGATGCTGCCGCTCGCCGATGTCATCCCGCTGCGGATGTCCGCCGTAGCATCCACGAATATCGTCCCCTGGTCGCCCGAGGGAAGGCTCAATCCTGCCCCGAACTGGAGCCCCGTCGTCCCTGCCTTATTCCCCTTCACTTTGCGGCTGAAGCCGGGATTGGACAGGAATCCTACGTTGCCTTCGCTGCGCGTGTCGCCCAGATCCTGCGCCACCTGTACCCGGAGTTCTCCAAGCGATTCGCGACCGAACACGTTCCCGCCGACGATTCCCATCAGGCGACCGCCCACGGACACCGTCGCCGATGTTCCTTCAAGACCGCTCACCCGGAGCCCTGCATTGCCGGCTCCCGTCTCATCGTAATTGGCAACTTCGCTCCGCATCACGCTCACATTGACCAAGGGCTGGAAGATCGCATTGTTCTCCTCGTTCAAGGCAATGTCGTAGGTCGCTTCGTACATCGCTCCATACGTAGAACCGCTCGTCGAGCCGTGTCCCGTGTAACTGCCTTCTCCGTAGTTGACGGTACGGTCGACCGTTCCGTCGCTCCAACCCGCCGTCACGATCAAGTTGTGACCCCATTTGCCCTTCTGGTACCGGGCGAACAGGTTCGCGTAGTAGATGTCCAGGTCGCCGCTCAAAGTGTCGGCTCCTTCAGAAGTCAGTTTGCCATAGCTCGCCGACATCGCCAGCCCCACCGTGAGCCTTTCGCTCAGGTTCGTGTCCACACCAAAGGTTCCGCCCCACGTGTTGTACTTGAACCCGGCAAAGTCCCCCGAATCAGCCAGACGATTGTATGTCCCCGTGGCTTGTACCCAGGCGTTCCACAGCGGCAGTTCGCCGTCGTAATTGTACCCTTCGGGAAGTCCCATGGTCGTCATCCGGTTGCGCAGCAGGGTCTGCTGGTAACGGTAGTCCGCCTGCTGGGCCCCCAGAAGGCTCGTTACCGTGCTGCCGGCGGCGGCTGCCATCTTGTGACTGGCCGAGGAAGCATCGCCTGCCTTCACGTCGTCCATGATGGAGGAGAGGATCAGGTCGAGGTTGCTGCCGCTCTTCTGCAATCCGGCGTTCCACAAAAGTTCGGCCCCGACTCTGGCTGTATCGCTCTGGGCATAGTCGAGCAGCTTGTTGTTGTCGCTATGGACCGGATTGGCAAGCAACGTCTTTCCATCGGCTCCGACGAAAACGGTCGCCGTCGAGTAGAAGAGAGAAATACTCTTCTCAAGAGAAACCTTCCATTGATCCATGACCGTTCCGGCGGCAATCGCGTGATTGTCGGCAGTATCCAGAAAACCGTTGCCTGCCGACATGATCACAAGGTCTTCCAGGGGGAAATTCCAGCCTTCGGAATCATGGTTGATTAAACTGAGATTCATCTCACGGGACAGGGAAATAGTTCCCGTCGTGGTGAGGCCTCCCTTTTCGGATGGAATAACCATTCCGAATGTACTCCCCTGCCCGAATGAAGCGTTTCCTTCCAGTTTCAGCGTAACGGATGCCACAGCCAGTTCGGGATCGGTCGCCCCGAGAATCAAACTGCTCCCCGAACGAACAGTCAGTTCCCTCGCCGAAGTATCGGTCAACAGGGAAAGAACCGCCTTACTCCCTTCTACGGATCCCACCGTCATATTCTGGAAAGCCGCTCCGGCAGGATCGATACTCAGGCCGCCTTCCCGAACATCAAGCTCAATAGAATTCTGATCCAAGAGACCTGTACTCCGGTCAAGATTCAGTAACTGAGTACCTTGCCCCAGTTTAACAAGCGTTCCTTCACCGGACAATTTACCTTCGAAAACAGCATCTTCATCCGTATCGATCGTCACGGTAACACCTTCATTCAAAATCAGTCCCGACTGACGGGAACCGTTCATGCCGGCCAGTGACAAATCGGAACCGGCATCGATATACCAGCTCTTTCCCGTCTTAATGGCAATGCCTTGTTCAAGAACGGAGCCTTCCGAAAGAAGCAACGAACTTCCTTCTCCCATGACAATTGTCCCCGTCCCCTTCAAAGAGGCGGAATTACCCAGCTTGCTGGAATTGTCCGTTCCGGTCAGGAGAATCGTTCCTCCTTGCAGCGTTGCCGTCGTATTGCCGCTCATCACCAGATTGCCTGTTGCCAATTCACCTCCGATGTTCAGCTCTCCCTGATCCCGGACAATAGTTTGGCCTCCTACTTCCGTCATCCTGCCGAGAGACAAATTGGACGTTCCCTCTACCACAAGATCGCCGGAAACCGACGAAACGCCGCCAATGGACAACGCCCCCTGCTGGACAGTCAGATTGGAAGCACTTACATCCCCGGCGATATCCAGTGAAAATTCACCTGTTTTGACAATTGCGGCCGCCCCACTCATGCTTCCGGCATAATCCGTATCCATCACCGCATTCTTCAATTCAACGGTGATGGCCGAAGATGTCCCCGTATCGATCAAAGCTCCGGTGGCCCAGGTATCGCTCTTCAGTTCCTTGGCGACAAGTCTCTGGCCGTCTTCGAGTTCCAGAGTAAGATGACCGTTGACAAAGAGTGAGGGATATGGCGACAACGTATCGGGAGTCCGGATAACTTTGTCGTCGTCCTTTCCGACAATATAAGGATAATCAACATCTTTTCCCGAAATGGTAACGGTACCCCTATCAAGTCCCAGGAAGCGGTATCCGAGACTTTCCAGATAGGGATCGAAGGCAATGTCGCTATCCGTCACAGATCCGGTAATGATACCATTTGTCAGCATAACGTAGTACTGGTCCACCTGGGTTGTCAGGAAGGATTCAATGGAGGAAACATTCAATGTCAACGCCCCCAGATTGAGCTCGCTGGAGGAATTATTGAACTTAACAATGGGAAGAGCCATCGGATTTCCCTGCGTATACAGGTTGGCTTCTCCAAGCGTCAATGTTGCAGCATCAAGACTGATGCTCCCATCGACACCGGAAATGGAACCTCCGGCTTTCGTATTCAGGGATTTAATATTGGAACCGGCAAGATTGCCCAAATCCGACGCGGTCGAAGTCAGGACATCGACGTTCTTTCCTCCCGAGTAATTCTCCATATGGTGGAGATTCCCTCCATTGACAACGATGGTATTGGAATAGGCGAGAGATGAAAAATCCAGCCCTCCGCCTGAAACCGTAATACTTCCCGTGTAGGAAGAAGGAGTATCGTGATTGAGGACAGCTTTTCCGGTTCCCGTTACATGCAGGTTCAGGACACCTGAAACACGGGACAAATCCGTAGCTCCAGCATTGTTCACAACGAGAGTGCCGTCCCCTTCGATCGAACCAAGCCATGTGCTATCCTGCGTTCCGTTGCCAAGACGGACTTCCTTGCCTCCATCGATCGTTAAAGTTCCGGACGATGTATTGTTGCCGCTCAGGGTAAGCGTTCCCTCACCGGATTGACGCAAGGAGGAACTCCCCGTTACGGAAGCGCCCAGTTCGGCGTCTCCGGCATAATTGACGACATACTGGGCTCCTCCCCCCAATTCTACGGCCTGCCCCAGAAGTACGGAGGCCTCGGCGTCGCTGTTCAGGAATGAAACCATCTGCGACGCAGAGAACTTCATATCTCCGGCAAATCCGCTGACATTGCCGGAAAATGTCACGTGAATTCCGGAATCATCCAACCCGGAAAGCATGCCGTTCCCGGTCAATGTACCCGACAACACAATGCCATTGGCCGCGCCGCCATTCGCGAGGAATGCCGCTCCATTGGCACCGATCTCAATGTCAGAGGACACATTAGCCAGTCCCGATGCGTTGCCGAAGAAGACAGCCGCACCGTCAAGAATAAGCTTCGAAGCGTTATCGAACGATGCCCTTCCAACATTGAACAGGTTATTCGACGTCAGGACACCGGGGGGCGATACGGATGACCGAAGTTCAAGTTCACCCGAGAATCCGGAAAAACTTCCCGTCAGGCTGGTTGCCCCGCTTGTCCCCTTTTTCAGGATCGTACGTGTTCCGGCATCCGATTTCAGGAGGGAAATGTCCAGAGAATCATTCCCCAAATCCAAGAGAAGGGCGCCGCCTTTCACGGTCAAATTCTTTGTCATGGATCCTCCCGACATAATCGATAACATGCCCGCCCCCGTCTTCTCCAAAGCAAGTCCCGACTCGGCAAGCCCGGTTGCCCAGACGACGTTATGCAAGACATCGCCGCCAACGCAGATTTTTACCGCGCTCTTGGAAAGGGTGCCCAGGATCCCGGAAATATCCTGATTGCCGGTAGTTCCATAATCGAGGACTCCTCCATTGAACGATATCTTCTGGTTGTTACCCAGCGTCAGCATATGATCACCGGCAGAACCTAGCGTCAATGTCCCATCATTCAGGACAATGGAGCCGGTTCCCAAACCGCCGGAAGAAACAAGAACGATTTCCCCGCCGCCAAGAGTAACTCCGCCGGAGAAAGTATTGGCAGCCTTCTGATCAATAGTGAGTTTTCCCGTACCGCTCTTGTCGAGCATGCCTGTTCCGGCAATAGTTCCTTCCCCCGTCCACGTATAATCGGTGGATTCGGCATCCATAATGATTTTTCCTGGGGAGACACTGTCCCCCGCCCCGGTTCCGATCGTAATCTCGGAGGAAGCCACTCCGGCTATATCCGCAAAATACGCTTCTTTGGAATTGGCGAACTGCTCGGAACCATCCATCCAACCTGCAACATTGGTACTCCATGTCCCATTTCCGGACGCATCTCCCGTCCAGCTCAGCGACGTCAGGCCGCGAACACTCAGATAAAGAGTGTCGTTGATACTGGAAAACGTATAGTACTTCCGGATACTTTCATCCAGAGCAGTCGCCCATGAAGCGGACGCGGCCAACGCATCATATGTTGTACCGTTCAACTGTCCGCTCAAGAGGATATACTTCCCGTCGGACGAAGGGATCACGGCTCCTTCTCCGGAATTATCCAGCGTCACCGTAAATCCTTCTCCAACGCTCAAGGAACCGTTGATCGTCAGAGCGGCGCCGTTGGAGCCGGACATCAGGGACGAGGAGGAAATACTCAAATTGCCTGTCCCCGTCGACAGAGAACCGTCAATAACCTGCAGGGATTCCGCCACGACGAAATCCGCATTCCCGGCATTGATACTGCCTCCGAAAGTCCTAGAGCCCACTTGGGATGCAAAGCGCACCTTCTGGACATCGGTCAGAGTCAGCTGCCCGGTGTACTCCGATGAATCACCGGTAAATGCCATCACTCGCGTACCCGTTGCCGAAGCATTGAGAGAGATCGCCAATGGACCGTTTCCGGCAAGCCCGCCGGCAAAAATCAATTCCCTGGAGCCCTTTAATGTCAGGGAGCCTCCCTCACCGCCAAAATCCGCCGTTACACGCCCACTCAAAGTCATGGAGGAGGAAGCCCCCGAAAAAATCTGAAGCGTCGTAGCCGAGGCACTGGCTTTCAGGAAAATATCATTGTTGATCACAAAGCCGAAAGTTGTCTGGGCAGCGGGCAGACCGGAAAAATTGACCGCACAATTCTTCGCATTGTATGTAGAATCCGTACCTCCGATATAGACATTCCCCGTCCCCCAGGGCGTCAACGTCTGCCCCTCCGTCAAAACAACATTGTTTACATTATATTCGACCAAACTAACCTTGTCGTTTTCGGAGTAGAAACTGGTATCGCCTACATAAGAGTTGGTGATCCAGCCTCCCCGTTGCCGGAAAGTGTTATTTCCCTGGTCATTGACGATATGGAGATTGCCAGTTCCCGTAATCGTTTTGTCGTAATTGATCGTACCGTATGTCAATCCGTCAATACGGACGGTTCCGCCGGTTCCGGCATCTAGAACGATCGAAAGATTGTTGCTGCGGGAAGAACCATTGCCATTCACCAGGGAAAGGCGAGTCTGGTCTCCCATCGTCAACGTTCCCGTTCCGCTAATGTTCGTTGCTGATCCTGTAACGCTCAATCGCGTACCCTCTCCTTTCAGGTGGATATTCAACGTCCCGGAATAAGTAGCACCCTCTCCCAAGACAACAGTTCCCTTCTCGACGGTCAGCGTGGAACCGGATGAATTACTAAAAGCGGCGGAAGTCAAATTGAGCGTCTCATCCCCCGTCTTGACGAACGAACCGGCCAACTTGGAAGTAGCCGTCAATGTCGTTGCCGCACTGGTATTGAGAATGATCGATCCGGTACTGCTCGTCAGAACACCGGAATACGACGTACCGTTCAATGTCAGATTCCCGTCACCGGACTTCGTAATGTTATGTGTATAAAGCGTTTCGTCCGTCGATTCCAAAGTAACGCTCAATCCGGATCCCACTTCGACGAGGACATCCCCCGTACCTTCCGTCTTACCCAGATATAAATCATTCTTCAATCCGAGAATTCCGCCGGAAAAGTTGATACTGGCGTGGGTTCCCAACGCATTGGCTGCACCAAGGACAAGTTTACCGTCGGAAAGAACGACGGAACCGGTATAATCGGGATTCGACATATTGATCTCAACCGTGCCGGTTCCATTCTTATACATGGTAAAACTCCCGGACAATGCTCCGTTCGTTCCGCTCTTCTGATTGAGCACGTAAGTATCCTGGTTATTGTCGAAGGTGACGATTCCTGGCGCAATATTCGATGCCACTTCAACCGTATTGGCAGCAGGCAGCGTACCGACATCGCCGAATGTCACGACATTGCCGTTCTGGAACTGAACGGCCGTTCCCGACGAATCTCGCCAATTGGAAGTTGTCGTATCCCAGATTCCGGTTCCCCCATCGAGATTCCAGAACAGGCTTCCGCTGTTTTTTTCCACGGTTAGAACCAATTTGTTGGCCTCCGGAGTCACCGAATATGTGTAGTTCTGGGCAATCGACGAATTCAGGAACGCCGTAGACAATGCGCCGGACGCCCACGATGCAACGTCAAGTGTCCCGGTGGCCAGAACGTAAGTACCATCCAGATCCGTATGAACCAGCGGGTCAAAATCTCCGCTCAGGCTGAAACTGGATACTCCGGAAGAAGTAATGTTGCCCGACACGGCCAGCAAGGCCGTATCGGTTCCTTTCAACCCGGCTAGAGCATCGACATCGACGGTAAGCATGCTTCCCGTATTCAACGCCAATCCCATCGAGAGATTGGCACTTCCAGCCGTCCCGGTAATATCAAGCCTCTTACCGGCATCAAGCGATAGAACAGGACTGGCAAAGCTCTCGGTCGCGGCAAGATTTCCTCCCCGGTAAATCGTCGTTACTCCATTTCCCAAAGCTGCTACGGAGGCTATTTTGAGAGTACCACCGGATCTGACGATCGTACCGCCGGTATGCTTGTTCTCACTCGTCAAAACAAGGGATCCCGCACCGCTGGTACTCAACCAGCCCGAACCTGACAAAACTCCGGAAAGAGTAATCTGAGCAGCTGTCGCCGCGGTTTGCGTACGTTCCTGAGTCTCACTGTTGACATCATATTTCGTCGTGTCGAAATTGACGGGAGCTCCGCTTCCTTCCACAAGATTGATATTCAAGGCGCATTCCCAATCGGCAGAGGCAGCCAGAGTGCCTCCTGAAAGATTGAGGGCATAGGATGATTTTGAATTTTTGGGGGCATACCGGATCCCATTAGCGCCAAGAACGACCGTTCCTCCGTCCAGCTTGAACACGCCATCAGAACCATTTGTATCGCGATTGACATAAATGCCCTTGGCCCCCATAAAACCGTCGCCGGATACATGTAACGTTCCGGTACACGCGCCCTGCGCTAAAATCACCATATCCTCCAGAAGGATACTCCCCGATACCAAATTCAATGTGGAAGTTTTCCCCCAATTGCCCAATTGAATCGAAAACGTCGTACCACTGTTAGTGTGGGAATCATGCCCCAGGACAGTCAGCTTCCCTCCGTTCATATTAAGCGTCATCGCTCCTCCCCCATTCTGTCCCAAACCTAAATAAGTCTTCAGGGACACATCCGTATTCTCCGAAAAATTCAGAGTTCCGGTGTGCATAGTCATCGAGCCGTTCACCGTTGCGCTCCCGGTCAGGTCAAACGCCGTCGTCGCATTTGCCGTTCTTACGTAAATCCCCCCGAAAGTTCCATTATTCAATTGCGCCGAGCCGCCATTCAAATTCAATGTCGTGATCGTAGTACCAGCCGTATTGAGAACGTTGGTTCCCGATGTGAGATTCATTGTCGTAATCGTCGACCCGGCAAAGAGAGACAACGTCGCCCCTGACATAGTGGCGGTAGCGGCAGTCGTCTTGACATTGTTAAAAATCAATTCTCCTGTGGTCAGGGTGAGCGCCCCCGTCAAATTCAGGAGGGTAGTCTCGGATGTTCCCGTCGAATCGACAGTCAGTTTTCCTTCGGACAATGTCAAATTGGTACCGGCAATGGCCGTCTCATCCGTAATGCTGAGAGTAGAACCGTCCGCAGCCGCCTTGACCGTTGCAGAATCACTATCAGCCCAGGCGGCGCCATCGTTCCAGTCAGTCGTAGTATTCCAAGTAGCCGTCTTGGTATTACCACTTAAGTCCAATGACTTATCAGCTGCATAGGTGACAGATAAGCAGGAGAGAAGAGACGATAGAAGGTAAACAGGAAGTCTCAGTTTCATAGGAGTAAGAGAAGATGGTAGTATCTCAATCTATCGATTTACTCATCCGCTGTCAACTATTCTTCTTACAATGAAACAAAAGTATAATTATATGATAATAAGTATTTTACAAAACGGATTGTTTTTACAGGCATAAAAAATAAATCTATCATCATTCATTTTACATGATTATTATCAATATGTGGTACTGAATTTGAGCGGATGAGTAATCCGCTATACATCTTTCGTTTTTTGCATTATCAAAATAATACAAAATTTTATCAAATACGAGAGAAATTTCTCTTCAGCAAATATTTTAAACTCCAGGATCTTTCTCGACCTGTAATTCAGATTTGCTGGTAAAAGCAGGATGCTAGTTCCCTTATGCGGCAAATCTCATACCGACCTCCTTCATAAATTCGTCTTTCCATAGGATGATGTTATGAGACTGTTCTCCGATATGTTTCGCTTTGTCACAGCCAGAATGTATGCGGAACTCTTCGACATCCCCTATCTCTTCCTTAAGCTACGACAGAACTTTCACAGAGAATCTGGTGCAAAACCATCGATTTGATCATCCGCTGTCAATCATTCTTCTCATAAGAAGAAGAATATGGAAATAGATAATAATAAGGGATTTGCAAATCCCTTATTATTAACCGCATGAAAATGAGAAGCTATAATTTACCTATTTTACATCATTATTATCAGCATGTAACATAAAATTCAAGCGGATGATCAATCCGCTATGGTCTAGTTATGTCCGCACAAAAAACGTCAATGCGGAATTTCCAATTTTATCGAATTTATGAGAACTCACACCACCTATTATTTCTTTGTGAATCTGTTACTCCTATTCATTTGGGGAGAACTTCCTGGTTTTTCCCAGGGAGCTTTTGGAGTTACCCGGGAAGCACTTGATGATGCGTCTTTCAAAAGTGCCAAAGATGCCAACGGCAATCCCGTAACAGCTCTTGTGCGCCCCAGTGATCTGTTTGGCAAGGAAATCACTACAGACATCCGTTCACTTATCCGATCGGGGGAATGTCAACTAAGTACTTCCAGATACCAGCCGATTGTCTCTCTGAATGTACCGGGATCGTCCTGTTCCGGCTCTTTTCAAATACCTGTCCGAGGGAAGTATAGACTCGAATTGACGATTAGCAATTCTTCCAACATATCATTCCCGTTCGACATCACGGTAGGCAATCAAAAATATACATGGCAATCACCTAACTGGAAAATCTTTGGCCTGTTCACCTTTATCGTTTTGAGAAACATACCGGTTGAAAAAGGATCATGCACCGTCACCATCACACGGTCCGAAAAAGAACAGGGACCGGGAGGACCTCTAATCATTTCCTCAATCAGGCTCATCCCGGAACACATCTCCGAAACATGCGTGACCATACGTCCGGAAGCTGCCTGGGTAGAATCGAAAGGTCCGCGCCGTCTGTTCCAGGACAATACAGCAAGCCTCGGAAAATTTCAGGAAAAAGGAGCCGGGGCTGCCTGGGAAATCAATATACCGCTTTCCTCACTCTACGCGGTTGAAGTCGATTACAAATCGTCTCTCTCCTATGCAAAACCGTTCTCTTTCCGGTTACACAACTGGAATCGTCAAGCAGGCGCCGTTCCTTCCTTTCAATGGAATGCCGAACCAACTGGCGAAAAATACATCACAAAAACAATAGGTATCGCTAATCTGATCCAGGCCTCCAACAAAGCCAGCCTCGTTCCCGAAAGCAACCCTTCGCCTTCGGAACAGAACGACACTCCAGCTATTCTCGCCATTAAATTACGCCCCATTTCGGAACAAGATGCCTCCACGCTCCGGCAGTTGCTTTCCAAAAACATGCCTGCCGGCCCCCCCCCTTCTCCCGCCAGTAAAAAGGAAGAAGAATTTGGTATAAGCACGTTCCCGGAACTCTCCGCTCCACCTGCCATGAATGGGGAAATGCCATTCCTTCAGGAATTTACGAAAAATTATGAAATGCGAACTAAAAACCTGAAAGACAAATACGTCGCATCTCTTAAAAAACTCCAACAGAAATATGTCCAGAATCAGGATTTTTCCGCTGTTGCCGCTATTCAGGAACTCATTTCCAATCCGGATAACCTGATCATCTCTCCAACCAAAGATATATCCGAGGCTCAAACATCCTCCAATACTTCCGTTCCGACAGATAAACAGGATTCCGCAACCACCGCTACCCCTAAAAAAGAGGTAGTCTTTACCATGAGCGATACATCGTTTCTCGGTCGCTGGAAATCAACAACCCAGGATACCGTTTATACATTCTGGACTCGAAAACGCGTCAAATGTGTCGAAAACGGCAAGCGCAGCAAGAAAGCGAAATCGTATTACCGATACGGCAATTATTTATCGGTCTTATCTGATGAAGGGAATTTAACCACAAGAGTTTATCAAACGGACAAGGATACCCTCAATATCGAAGGGAAAGAATTCAAACGACTGAAAGGAGAAGAATAACCATGAAACTCTCACCATCATTTCTTAACGCCGTTCTTTGGACGACTGTTTCCGTATCGCCTTCAATCCTGTATGCCTCCAACACGGACGACCTGCCGAAAGAAGCCTTGAACATGGCGCGTATCTACGCCAGCCAAAAAGAAAAACTGGAGGAACAAATCAAGCAATCATATCTCCGGCTCCTCCGTCAACGACAAGCCGAATATGCTCAAAAGCAGCAATTCGATCAAATCGCCGAAATCCAGAAAGTGATCCAGGCTGCGGAAAGCATGCCTCCTTCGGAACTCTTCGCGCCTAAAAAACAAGAAATACCTATCCGACATCTCGTCGGAACATGGGAATACATTCACAACGGTCAACCCACTATTTCCATTACGATCAATCCTGACGGAACATGCTCCCGACACAACAAGAATCAAAAAGCCGTACTGGGAGCATGGCAGTGGGCATTTCAGGTCAGGAAAATCGGAGAAAATAAGTTCATTTTCTACTCTCCTAGTACCAACTCCATCTTAGGAAGATTCCACTTCGTCGATGACGATACGATTGACATGCCATACGTCGGATCTGCCTTCTACAAAAGAAAAAAGCAATAACTTGCGGCACTTAACTCACAACCGACACTATATCCATGAATCCCAAAAAACAATGGACTCTCTTCATACTATGCCTGCTTTCCCTTGATAGCAGTTTACAAGTAGCCTGTGCCCAGGGATTTGGTCGCACTAAAGAAGAACTTGAGCAAGCCTCTCAAAGGGACCGAAACCGCCGGCCCCTCAAAAACATATCTCTGTTCCGACCCAGCGAACGCTACAAAGCTGAAATTCCTCTGCCTCTCAAATCCCTCACATTCGAACAAGGAAGCAAGATAGAATATTACAGCAACCGGGACATCATCGGATACTTCGATTCCAAAGGAACCGCCGTTAAAGGAAATTTTAAAATTCCCGCTGCTGGAACCTATAATCTGGAATTGGTATACAGAACTGGCAGTCGACAGCCTTCTCCTTTTACCATTAAGATCGGGAACCGGACTTTCAACTGGGAAACCCAACCTTCCTTTCTTTTTCAACCCTATGTGATAGGGCCACTAACTCTCCCGGCCGGAGAATGCCCATTGGCTATTATCCAGCAAAACAATCAGGAAAGCTCTCTTTGCCTCTCTTCAATGAGGTTGATTCCGGCAATTTTTCCTGCTTCCCAACTCGTGTTGAGAGCCGAAAGCGCCTGGCTGGATACAAATGGCCCGCGTTGTATCCCTCACGAGAACGTGAGCGTCTGGAAAAATTTTAAGGATAAGAATCAAGGTGGAACCTGGGAATTCGACATTCCTGAAACAGGTTCGTACGCAGTAGAAGTCGACTACCAATCCCGACTGGAATCCTCCAAGGATTTTGTGGTTTTACTACCCTCCCATTCTATGAACATCCCTTGGAAAGCGGAACCGACCCAGGGACGGTTCATGACGAAAACAGTCGGCGTTCTGCAACTGAATAAAGGACACTACAAAATTTCTCTTAGAGCGGAAGAAACCGTCATGGAATCCGATTTCGGAATCCTTCTGGTTACCTTAATCCCCTTATCTTCCCAGGAAACCGTTGCTATCACTGAGATCCTCCGACAAAATGCCCCCGCTCCAACTACCGTTCCATCATCTTCCCCGACTCCAGGCAAAAGCAAAGACGTTCCCTATTTTGGAGTAGCAGTTTTCCCGGAACTTGCAAAACGACCCGAATCTGAAAATCCCCTCATTGCGCAGGATCAGTTCACGGAAATCTACAAGACAAAAACAGAAAGATTGAGAAACAAATACATCGCCACGTTGAAAAAGCTTCAACAAAAATATGTGCAATATCAGGATTTTGCGGCTGTTGCAGCCATTCAGGAAATTATCAAAAATCCGAATACTCCGCCAAAAGATACCGGATTCCCCAACGAGACTATCCGCTTCGTCAAAGCCTACGAAATTCAAAACAATCAGCTTGAAGAACAAATCAAACAATCCTATCTCCAGGAGTTGAGACAGTTGCAGGCCGGTTTTGCCGAAAAACAGCAATTCGACCAAATTGCCGAAATTCAGAAGATCGTCAAAAACGTGGAAGAAAAGTCGCCGAAAGAACTTTTCACACAACAACGGGAAAAATCATCCATCCGTTATCTCGTCGGAACATGGGAATGTATAGGTAAAAACAATATCCGTACATCTATTACGATTAATCCGGACGGACAATGCACAAGACTGGATAATGGACAAAAACCAAAGGCTCAATGGGGATGGGCTTTCCAAGTCCGGAAAACGGGTGACAATCAATTCATCTTCTTTTCTCCATCTATCAAAGAAATCCTGGGAAGATTCCACTTCGTCGATGATGATACGTTCGACATGCCATGGCATGGTTCATGCCTCTACAAAAGAAAAAAGGAATAGTTTGTGAAAATCTTTTATTGCGCTTTCTATCCTATCACTAAATTCGACATTAATTTTCCCTTCCGAGTTTCTTTTCAAAAAGTTAATAAATCTTATAAAAAATAAATTATATTTCAAAAAGACAAAAAAAATTAGCCATATTCTAATCATTTTCAAGTATCGGTTGCCTCAAATTGTTTTCCCATTATGAAACTACCTCTTACCAATATTCTCTTTTATGGAGTTGCCGTATTCACTCTACCGTCCATGGCAGGAATTCAAAATGGGTTGACTTCGTATTATGAATTTGAAGGCAATTTCAAAAATACACTCACAAACAAAGACATGCCCGATTTGTTCACAGCCCGTATCGGAAATCATCCCGGAAAATTCGGACAAGGCATGGGAAAGGGAGACATCTTAAGATCAAACACTGGAAGAACGGATACAACACTTTATCCCGGTACTGGAGACTGGACGTTATCAGCATGGTTCAGCGTCAGTGGTAACCAATCGGCACGCACCGGAAGCTGTATTGTATCCTGCGGGGCAACTTTAGGAGCATCCGCATCTTATGGAGGAGCAGGAGGCTGGTCCATATGGCTTGCCAACAACAACCGTGTCCAACTTTATTATGCTGTGGAAACAGCAAGATCCCGAACATTGGCTTTGGACGTTGACGTTAGTGACATATGGGCAGAACCAACTGAAAATAAACCAGCGTGGAACAACGTCATTATCACGAGAAAGAAAACAATTTTGGCTCTCTACATCAATGGAAAGCATATGGGTAATGCCCAATTGCCTCCACAAGCCGACATCAAACCCGGAAAAGACGAGTGGTTCCGGGAATTTTCTCCCAATTTTCATTTCCGAAATTCCAACCATAACATTGATGCAAACGTCGCATTCATTGCCAATAACGGACTGGATGATATGGCAACATGGAATCGAAGCCTGACAGAAAAAGAAATAGCGTCAATCAATGCTCGGAAAGGACAAAGTATCAAATATCTGTTGGAATACTCGAATAATACCATGCCTTTTTTTGATCAATTCGAAAATTTGTACTCTATAGAAATGAGTAAACTGGAAAACAAGTATGTTGCCTCCTTAAAAAAACTCCAGCAGAATTATGTAAAAAATAAGGATTTCGCATCAGTTTCCCTCATCCAGAAAATACTCAAAGAACCAAATGTTCCTCCTCAAATAGATGAACTTCCAAAAAACATATTACATTTTGTCAAAGAATATACTAATCAGAAACATCAAATTAAAGAACAGATTAAGCATTCATATTTGAAAAAACTTCAACAGATTCAAGCCCAATGTGCTAAAAAACAACAATTGGAAAAAATTATCGAAATTCAAAAAGCAATCAAATTCGTCAATCAAACATCCCCTTCCGAACTCTTTACGGATACGAACGAGGAATAAGAATTTTCTTAAGGCAAGTTAAAATATGAACACATGTTTAATCCTATGATTGATTTAGCGAAACGATTTTTCATCATCTTTATTTTACTCTTTGCCATAGCGATATCCGATGCTGCGGTAACCGTTTATTCATGGAAATACACACCGGAAGGAGCACACATTAACGCAACTGGATGGGATATGACCTTCACATACAAAC
Source organism: Akkermansia sp. N21169 (assembly GCF_029854675.1). NCBI lineage: Bacteria > Pseudomonadati > Verrucomicrobiota > Verrucomicrobiia > Verrucomicrobiales > Akkermansiaceae > Akkermansia > Akkermansia sp. N21169. The sequence continues at coordinate 121,267 of NZ_JARWNC010000037.1, forward strand.
CCGGTGACGATTATGCTAGTTTTGGCGCCGGCACTATACCGTTTCATACAAAATTGACCGACTTCCCCGCTAATTTTACTGTCAGCTTCGACGTAAAAAGCCTCTCCTGTGCCAACTCGAATGGGAAAACGCTTCTGAGCTTGTATTCCAATAATAATTACTACAGTTCCGATACTCATTCTCTCCAATTGCAATTCAACGACCAAGGGAAACTTTATTTCTACAATATGATCAATGGCGCCGTGTCCTTTGGAGGAGAAGAAACCGGAAATGTCAAATTCATCGATACTGGTTTGACCAGTCAGGATCTTCAGTCGGACAAATGGATCAAATTCTGCATCGTTTCCGATTTGTCCGCACATACTCTTTCCATCTACGTCAACGGTTCCATGGCTGGTTCCATCACAAACTGGAACCCGAAACATCCGGCCCTTACTGGCGCCCAGTTCGGTCAAGCATTCGGAAAAGTCCATACCATGAGCGGCACGATAAAAATCAACAACGTCAATTTCTACAACGATGCCGTTCCGCCAGGTTCTCTCTTCGCCGACATGCCGCTCATGCCGGAGTTCTCAAAAATGTTCCATTCGCGCAGTGACATCCTGAGAAACAAATACATCGCTTCTCTCCAGAAAATTCAGCAAAAGTACGTCAAGAAACAGGACTTCGCCACCGTTACACTGATCCAGAATATCGTCAAATCTCCTGATTCTCCGGTCAAGGAAGAAAAGCTTCCCCGGGAAGTTCTCCGCCTTGCCACGGCCTACACAATTCAGAAAGAGCAACAGGGAGAACAAATCAAGAAGGCTTATTTGAAAACAATTCTCCAGCAACAAGCCCAATATGCTCAGAAGAAGCAATTCGACAAAACCGTCGAAATCCAAAAAATAATAAAAACAATTGAGGACACGGAGCCTTCCCTTCTCTTTTTCAAGACGCCATCGAAAGAGGACTCTGCTGTACCGAACAAGCGTTGACCCATTTGAAGTGAATTTTCATCCCTATCCTACGCCCGAATTATCCGGTTGTTCATACTTCGATAAAACCGCCAAATGCGCCTCACACAATTCAAGTCAGGTTTTCTCTATAAACTACAATATATTGTATGCATGATAATATTTACATACAAAATGAGAAAATTCTCTTGCATCCTCGCGCTTGATTGATGTAGAAACCGCTCCAGCACAGGTAACGGAAGACGGTGAAAATCCGTCGCGGACGCGCCGCTGTAACCGGTTGATCCCGGAGTGGACACTGCTCCCGAGAGGAAGTGGGAAGTTCATCCCGAAAAACATGGTCAAGAACCGGAAGCCAGAAGACGACCTGGGCAACCATAGTATCACCATCTCGCGAAAGGATGCGCGTACGAATCGGAATTCCGGCAACCGGTCGGCAAAGGCAATCTGAATGGATCCTCCAAGCTATCCCCACCTCCGCAATTCTTTTTTGTATTTGTTTTCTTTTGTACCCGCCCCATCCCCTTCCCGGGGATGTCGTGTGTACATGCCGCGCGATGCGTCTCTTACGCCACCTTCAAATATCTGCGCCGCATGGTCTCCACAATCATCAAAAGAAACGGTAAATCCGAGAGCTTCCAAGGATACAAGATCGAGGAAGCAATCCGGAAAGCCTTCCACAGTTCCGGGACAAAATATGACGATTTCGTCTATGTCCGAGTCCTCGCATCGCTGGGTTCCCGTGAATCCGTGACCGTAGAAGAAGTCCAGGATCTGATCGAACGAACCTTGTTCAAGTGCGGATGTTTCGAGACGGCTCGTTCTTTTATCACCTACCGTTTCCTGCACAAGATGCAGCGAGAACAAATAGGAGGCATTTACCACGGCAATACTTATGTCGATTGCAAACAAACCGTTGAAGAATACATCGGACGGACGGACTGGCGCATCGCGGCCAACTCCAACACGACCTATTCCAATGCCGGCCTGATCAACAATACCGCCGGCAAGGTCATTGCCAATTACTGGCTCGACCAAGTGTACTCGGAAGAGGAAGGAGCAGCCCATCGCAACGGTGACTACCATATCCACGATCTGGATTGTTTGACAGGCTATTGTGCCGGCTGGAGCCTGCGGAATCTTCTCAACGAAGGGTTCAACGGCGTCCGTTCACGAGTGAACAGCCGCCCCCCGAAACATCTGAAGGAAGCTCTCGGACAAATGGCAAACTTCCTGGGAATCCTCCAAAGCGAATGGGCGGGAGCCCAGGCTTTCAGCTCCTTCGATACCTTCCTGGCTCCCTATGTCTTCAAAGATCAACCCTCGTTCCAGGTCTTGAAAAAAGCCATACGGGGATTCGTTTACAACCTGAACGTGCCATCTCGCTGGGGACAGTCTCCCTTCACCAATGTAACCATCGACTGGACGGTACCCCGTGACTTGCGCGAACAAGTCCCCTTCAGCGGAGGTAAACACCTGCTTGAAGGAATCAACGATCCCCGGCTTGACGCTCTTGCCCGGGAACGAGGGGCTGAATCTCCGGAGAAGATGACGTTCAAACATTTCCAGCCTGAAATGGACCTGATTAACAAAGCTTTCTACGAAGTCCTCACGGAAGGGGACAGCACCGGACAACCGTTCACCTTTCCCATCCCTACCGTCAACATCACGGAAGATTTCGACTGGGACAACCCCAATGTCCCCCTACTCTTCGAAAATGCCGCCAAGATAGGTTCTTCCTATTTCCAGAACTTCATCGGCAGTCAATATACCCGTGACGAAAACGGCAATAAAATTCCCGATGAACGCGCCTACAAACCCGATGCCGTAAGATCCATGTGCTGCCGCCTGCAGCTCGACCTGAGAGAACTGCTCAAGCGCGGAGGAGGCCTGTTCGGCTCTGCGGAAATGACGGGCTCCATCGGCGTCGTCACTATCAACCTGGCCCGCCTCGGCTACCTCTACAAGCAAAACAGGGAAAACCTCTTCAAACACCTTTCCCGGCTCATGGAACTGGCCAAATCCACTCTGGAAAAAAAACGCACATTCATTCAGGAACTCTATGACCGCGGACTCTATCCCTATACCCGGCGCTATCTGCCCGGATTCCGCAACCATTTCTCCACCATCGGCGTCAACGGAATGAATGAACTCCTGAGGAATTTCTCCAACGATACCATGGACATCAGCACCGGCCAAGGCATTGCCATGGCCCGGGAAATCCTGGAATTCATGCGGGATAAAATACGCCTCTTCCAAGAGGAAACCGGCAACCTCTACAACCTGGAAGCAACCCCGGCCGAAGGCACCACGCACCGCTTCGCCCGCGAAGATGCCAAGCGCTATCCGGATATTATCCAGCAAGGCCCCGTCGGGAAACGGTACTACTCGAACAGTTCCCAACTTCCCGCCAATTTCACGTCCGACCTCTTCCAGGCCCTCACCCTCCAGGATGACCTCCAATGCTGCTACACGGGAGGCACCGTCTTTCATATGTACATGAATGAAGGAATCAGCTCCCCCGAAGCCTGCCGAGACCTCGTTCGCAAAGTACTCACCAACTTCCGCCTCCCCTACCTGACGGTTACCCCCCTCTTCTCGGTATGCTCCCGCCACGGATACCTGCAAGGGGAACACGAATACTGCCCCTACTGCGACGAAGAAATCCTGGCCAGGCATGCATCGGACACTGCCGATACCTTGGACTGAATCCCTCCTCCGATCCAATTCCCCCTTACCCCTAACCCAAAAACAATCACCATCATGAAACAAGAAGAAATACTAGCCCTCCACACGGAAGAACGCACCCGCTGCACAGTTTACACCCGAGTCATGGGCTATCACCGCCCCGTGGAAACATTCAATGCCGGCAAACAGGGAGAATTCCACGACAGAAAGCACTTCCTGGAACCCATCCCACAACCGGATACCTGTTCCTGCCAATCTACCAGGAACGCCCAAAGCGCCTAATTCCCACCAATCATCCCTTTTCCCGCACATAACCGTATCGTTATTGGGAGGCATGCATCAGGGCATTGAGGACATTACTCCGCTCACCCTTCTGGACTACCCGGGGAAGGCGGCCTGCATCCTGTGGTTCGGCGGCTGCAACATGCGCTGCCGGTACTGCTACAACGCAGACCTGGCGAAAGGCTGTAAGGCGAAGGCAGCCTTTCCCAGCCATCTCCGGGAAAAATCTCTGGAAGAATTCCTGAAGACACGTGCAGGATTCCTCGACGGAGTCGTCCTATCGGGCGGAGAATGTTCTCTCTGCCCTGATCTTCCGGAAATATGCCGGCTTGCTCAATCCCTCGGATACGAGGTGAAAATGGATACAAACGGTACCCGCCCCGACACCGTTCGATTCCTTGTCGAACAGGGCCTTGTCAACTACATTGCCCTGGATTACAAAGCTCCGTCCGACGAGTTTGCCAACATCACCGGCGGATGTTCCGCAAACTTGTTCGCCGCTTTCGGCAAAACGTTGCAGTATTTAATCGGCAGCGAATTCCCCTTTGAAGTCCGAACGACAGTCCATCCTGACCTCCTTGATGAAAAGGCCGTCGGCAGAATCATCAAGGATCTGGCGGCACGCGGTTACCGCGGTACATATTATCTCCAGCATTACTTCCATACGGATCATAATATGGATCAGCTGGAACGTCCTGTCAGGCCATTCGATCCCGGAAAGCTTCCCGGAAACATTCCGGTCGTATTACGCCATTTCAAGACAGAGCCGGACAAATAGTCTTGAAAATACAATTCAAGTATCATTTCTTGTCCCCCCTCCACTTCTCTCCATCATTCCTATCTTTCCTAATCACTTCCTATGGACCAAATCCTCCACCAACCACTCATAGTCCTGTTCGGAATCATCTTTCTGGGGATTGCCTTGGGCAGCATCCAAATCAAAGGGCTTTCCCTGGGGCTCTCAGGAGTTCTGTTTGCTGCGCTGCTGGCTGGTCACCATGGTTTGAAAATCCCCGGAGGAGTCGGTTCCCTCGGTCTGGCCCTCTTTGTGTATTGCGTCGGGTTGAGTGCAGGCAACCGCTTCTTCTCATCCCTGGCCAAACAGGGAAGCAAACTGGCTATTCTCTCCGCTATTATCGTTGGCGCAGGAGCCATCGTCACCTGCCTTTTCGGTAAATTGCTCGGTGTTCCCGGCGGCATATCATCCGGTATTTTTGCCGGAGCCTGTACCAGCACGCCAGCCTTGGCGGCCGCTTCGGAAGTCATGTCGACGGTAACCGGACAATCGTCCGGCGTCAGTATCGGCTACGGCATTGCATATCCCTTCGGCGTAGTCGGAGTCGTCCTGTTCGTACAACTCATTCCCCGTTTGTTCAAATTCAACCTTACGGAAGAAGCCCGCAACTTCAAAGGAGGCTCCAATGGCAGCATTGCCACCAAGCTCATCCGCGTTACGCGTGAAGATCTGAACGGCACCAATATCTCCACTTGCCGGATCATGGATAAAATCCACTGCCGCATTACTCGCATTGTTAAAGACAACCGCCTCTTCCCCCTGACACCCCGGGACGAATTCCACCCCGGTGTGGAAATCCTGGTCGTCGGTACAAAAAAAGACCTTCGCATGGCTGCCGATTACCTCGGTGAAATGTGCGACAACCCCTACGCGATCGATACCGACCACGAACGCCGGGAACTCATCCTGACCTCGCCGTCCTATGCCGGGAAAACCATCAAGGAACTGGATCTCCTCAGCAACGATAGCATCATCATTTCCCGCATCTCCCGGCTCGGCTTCACTTTTATCCCGACGGGAAGTACCATTCTCCAAAGAAACGACGTACTGACTGTCGTCGGAACTTCTGAAAAAATCGATCAATACGCCCAGAAGATCGGTCACCGCAGCAGTGCCATCAATGCCACCGACATCATGTCCCTCGCATTCGGACTTTGCGCCGGCATCATCCTCGGAATGGTCGAAGTCGGCTTGCCCGGCGGGGCCTCTATTTCCCTGGGTACGGCAGGAGGTCCCCTCATCGTTGCCCTGATCATGGGGCACTTCGGCAAATTCGGGCCGTTCGTCGGATACATCCCCCGCCCGTCCCGGGTGCTCCTGCAGGACCTGGGGCTCGTCTTCTTCCTGGCGGACGCCGGAATCAAAGGCGGCGCCGACCTCGTTGTCACCGTCCAGCAATACGGGATAACGGTCTTCCTGATGGGCATGCTCGTCACCTGCATCCCCATGTTCCTGGCCTACGTCATCGGCATGCGGTACTTCAAGATGAACATTCTGGAATGCCTGGGCGGCATCTGCGGCGGTATGACGTCAACTCCCGCTCTGGGAGCCATCGCCAGCAAGACGGATTCCCAGGCCCCGGTCGTCAGCTATGCCACGGCCTACCCCGTCGCTCTGATTCTGATGACGCTGGGAGCCAAGACTATCATCAGCGTGCTGGGCGCCTAAATCCGTTACACCTCTTTTCCCTCTCCGATGCTTTTTCACCTGTTTCAGGGAAAAGCATCGGAGCGTTTTTTCCTGGTGCGCCTTTCATGAATCGTTGTGACAAAAAGCGAACGTCTATGGACGTATTCCGTATCGGGGAAAACATCCTGCTCCCGCCATGATATCCTGATTTTATGCTTCACTTTGGAAAGCGTAACTTTACAATCCCACCACAGGTATGAGTACAGAATGGATCAAGGTTAAAGATTACACGGATATCAAATACGAGACGACCGATCACGGCGCCATTGCCAAAATCACCATCAACAGACCGGAAGTCCGCAACGCATTCCGCCCCCAGACTGTCAAGGAACTGCTCAATGCTTTCAACCTGGCTCATGAAGATCCCAAAGTCGGCGTCATCATCCTGACCGGAGAAGGCCCGCTCGCCTTCTGTTCCGGAGGAGACCAAAAGGTACGAGGCGATGCCGGCTACGTCGGTGATGATGGAGTTCCCCGTTTGAACATCCTTGATGTCCAGCGCACCATCCGCACCATCCCCAAACCCGTAGTTGCCATGGTAGCCGGCTATGCCGTCGGAGGCGGACATGTCCTGCATGTCGTCTGTGACTTGACGATTGCTGCGGACAACGCCCAATTCGGTCAGACCGGCCCCCGTGTCGGTTCATTTGACGGAGGATTGGGTTCCTCATACCTCGCCCGCATTGTCGGGCAAAAAAAAGCCCGTGAAATCTGGTATCTCTGTCGCATGTACAATGCTCAGCAGGCATTGGACATGGGGCTGGTCAATACGGTTGTCCCGTTGGATCAACTGGAAGAAGAAACCCTCTCCTGGTGCCGTCAGATGCTTCAGCACAGCCCAATGTCCCTTCGTTGCCTGAAGGCTTGCATGAATGCCGACTGCGACGGGCAAATGGGCTTGCTTGACCTTGCCGGCAACGCCACACTCCTCTACTATATGAGCGAAGAAGCCCAGGAAGGCCGTGATGCCTACGTCCAGAAACGGAAACCCGACTTCAGCAAATTCCCCCGCCTGCCCTGACCGGCAGTTGTATCGATTCAGGAGCTCTCCATATGGGACTATTCCGCAACAAGAAAGACAAAAACAAGCAGCATCCGCGCCGCAACGGTGTGGAAGAAGGCTTGTACGGTAAAGACGACGACGATGAAGAAATGGAAGAAGAACGTCCTGTACGGACTCCTTTTTCCCTTCTGGGCAATCTGATCTTCATCTTCACACTGTCCATCATTCTCGGTATCGGCTGGGTCGTGTACCAAACGTGGCTCCCCCAGGACCTCTCCGACTTGCCGGGCTACCGCCAGGCAGACGTCGCCCCCAATATCCCGGAACTCCTCCGCCAAGCTAACAAAAAAAATGCAGCCCTGACCCTGACGGAAAGCGACGTAAACCGGTACCTTGCCTCAACGTTGAAGGCATCGCAAAACGGTATCCTCTCCCCCTTGGCCCGTCCTAACGGCGTCGGCATCCGTTTCCATGACAACTACATGGAAATCATCATCGAACGCCGTATCGGCATCAGCACCTTGCAAACCGTCTCCATGTACATCACCATCGTGCAGGAAGTTGCAGGCAATTCCTCTCTGCCCGTCACTCGGCTGGAATTCTGCGACTCGGCTGAAAAAAACAACGTTGTCAGCCGTGGAGGCACCCTGGGACGCCTCGTCGTTCCACAAGGCTACATGATCTTCCTGCGCCCCTCTTTTGAAAACCTGGCACATGCCTACAAGGATATTCTGGATTCCATTGTCGATAGCGGCAAAATCATCCGCATTTCCGAAGGCCGTGTAGATTTACTCCCCCTACCCCAGCAAACATTCTGATTTTCCCGGTCTGCATTTGAACGTTACACTCTCTCCAAGACTCATTCTACCATGAACCTGCGGTTTTTTTCTTTTCTGCTTCTTCCGCTCTGTGCCGGACTGTCGTCATGCGTCAGCTACTGGTATGACCACCTGAGCCCCAAACCGGAATACGTCGGTGACAAACCGGCCACAGTCATCCCTTATGAAGGAACCCAGCAACACGTCAAACTACTGCCTGTCGATCCCTATGAACTGCCCGCTTCTTCCGAACTTTCTACTCGAAAAATTGATTACGCAGGAGACCAAATTCCCTATGGCCTGGAATCCGGGTACCGCAATTGCGTCCATTCCCCCTATCAGCCCTACCGCAGACTGGATACGACCGGTATGAAACCCGGACAAAAAGTAATCGATCCCTACGACGGCAAAGTCTTCTATCTCCCGAACGACATAAATATCTTTTAACAAATCCGAGAGGTATCCCCCGGGACAGCCCTTCTCCCTTTAAAAAGTAAAAAATGACCGGTAACGCTTCCTGCAGCGTTACCGGTCATTTTTATGGCCAATTCCCGCTCAGGTATCAGCCATGGAGGAGCCTACACATAGTCGGCAACCTTTCAATTTATTCCATATTCCAAAATTCCTCTGCGTTTTTTGCACTGATTCCGCTCATATTGAGATAGCGGGTTCTCAGCAACAGTGAGGAATGATGACCCATCTCCATCTGGAGGGAGTCAAGGCTCTTGAAATGCTTGGCATGGTAAGATGCGAACGTATGCCTCAGGCAATCCTGAAGCCAGGGACGCTGCCCCTTTTCCGTTCCCCATCCGGCCAATGCACGCATCCTCTTCCATCGTTTAGGCCAAAGGACGGGACAGATCTTCTGATCGGGGTTGCCGGTCGGGAATTTGGCAAGCCAGCGCCTCAGTACAGGATAGAGGGTCACATGACGCATCCCTCCGGTCTTACTGTGATTGGGCATGATATGCACCACGCCGTCCTTCAAGTCCAGTTCCTTCCAACGGAGGCGCTCCACTTCCCGGGGGCGGATCCCGGCATAGAGCATCAATCCGAAAGCCGGCGCACATAAGCCGGATTCCTCATCTGCAAGGGCTACATTCCTCAATTGAAGAATCTCATCGATCGAAAGAGCCCGTATCTGCCGCTCATATACGACAGGCACGTCCACCCGGTCGATCGGATTGTCCGCGCACCAACCTCTTTTCTGGGACAATGTAAAAATCCCATTCATAATCACGCGGGCCTTGAACTTCTGGCGCGTTGTGGTAAACGCCTTGTCCAAATATTCCTGGCATTCCTCCGGGGTCATGGCACTGATATGTCTCCTTTTAATTTCAGGACACGAACGCATCAGCGTCCCCATCACGTAGCGGATATCCCGCACCGTTCGCGAACGCCGGTGGCTTTTAGCTTCTATTGTCGCTTGAAGAGCCTTGTCAAACGTAACTGTTTTTTCAAGTCGCCTAAGGGCATCCGCCCCCATGGCTATACCTTTTCTTGCTCGACGTAGTTTATTGCCTCGTCCACCGCATTCCCGCAGCAGATCCAAGGCAAGTAATACTGCATCCAGAAGCTTGACGCCGCTTCCGTCCAACAGGGCGGCTGCGATGTCCTTTTCACTGTGTCTCATTTCTGTGTTTTGTTGCATGTATCGGTTAAGTTGGAGAGGCATGTATTCTCATATGTGACAATTCAAATTTCAATTTTCAAAGCTTCAAGACAAGAATGGTTATTATAAATTTTGACATCGAGTCTTTCTGTGAGACTGCAAAATCCAAAATCATTCACTAATTTGCAAATATAATCTTGAATTGGAATAATTATATAAATATATTTCCCGTTTTATCGAATATTTTTCCTATAATAAGGAAATATTCAAATAAGCCACATGTCCGATACGAACTTCTCCCCGGAAACAACCTCCGGGAAAATACCCTGACTCCGTTCTTGCCAGAATGCCCCAATCGTGGAATAACTCATCCAGACCCCATCCACTCAACCTTATTTGTACAATGAAAGTCATCGTGATCTACGGAAGCGCCAACGACAAACCCTTCATGGAACCCGCACGCGTCTACTTCGACGAGCAACATGTCTCTTACGAGGAAACGGTTCTTTCCGCGCACAGAGATCTTCCCGAACTCATGCAGTACCTTCAAGATCTTGAAAACAGCGGAGAAAAAGCTGTTATTCTAGCCGTAGCCGGCCTTTCCGCAGCCCTTCCGGGAGTCGTCGTCATGAGTTGTTCCCTACCCGTTATCGGCGTACCGGTTCCCGGCGGCCCCCTGAACGGCATCGACGCTCTGCTGGCTATTTCACAAGTGCCCGGCGGAGTTCCCTGCACGACGGTCGGACTTCACAAGAAGGCTCCCGTCAACGCTGCCATGGCTGCACACCGCATTCTCAAACTGGCCGCCAAATAAAGGCCTTTCAATCTCCCCACCCCGGCATTGCCGGGATCATCCATCCACTCCAGCCATGAAACACATCACTGAACCGATTCTGGACGAGGAAGGCATACGGCTGGCTCTCACCCGAATAGCCATGGGCATTGCTGCCCGCAACAACGGGGAGCCGTTGGGCATCGTCGGCCTTCTCAGCCGGGGAGACGTCCTGGCCATGCGCCTGGCGACCATGATCCGTGAACTCGGCGTCGACACCATGTGCGGCGCCATTGACATTTCACTCTACCGGGACGACATCTACAAGCTCGAAGCAAAACCTGCTTTGCGTTCGTCCAACCTGTCCTTTTCGACTGACGACATGCGCATCGTCCTGGTCGATGATGTCTTGAACACGGGCCGGACCATTCGTGCAGCTCTCAACGCCATCTTCGACTATGGCCGTCCGGCCCGCATCGAACTGGCCTGCCTGATTGATCGAAGCGGACGGGAAGTCCCCATCCAGCCTGACTACGTCGGTCACCAAATGGACAACACGGACGATAAAGTCATCGTCAAACTCCAGGAAATCGACGACATCGACGTTGTCTTTCTTCAATCCAGGGCCTAATCATAGGCCCTTTTTCATATCCGCATCCCAAGGTTTTCCCAGAAATACATTCTTCCTCTACCGACAATGAATCCACGCAAGGATCTACTAAACATATCCTCCCTGAGCGACGAAGAAATTGCGACTCTCCTTGAATCGGCCATGCCGATGAAAGAACTGTTCACCAAAAGCGTCAAAAAAGTACCCGCCCTCAAAGGGAAATCCGTGCTCACCCTGTTCTACGAACCGAGCACTCGCACGCACTCCTCATTTGAAGTCGCCGCGGAACGCCTCTCGGCCGATGTCACAAGCTTCACAGTATCCACCTCATCCGTCGTCAAGGGAGAATCCGTCCACGACACGATCGCAACCCTCCAGTCCATGAAAATGGACTATATCATCGTGCGCCACTACAACAGCGGCCTCCCCGCCGTGATCGCCCGTGCTACCAACGCCAGTGTCATCAATGCCGGGGACGGCGCCCACGCCCATCCCACCCAGGCTCTGCTGGACGCCTTCACCATCCGCGAGGCCTCCGGCAGCATCGCCGGAAGGAAAATCGTCATCATCGGAGACATCCTCCACTCCCGCGTAGCACGTTCCACCTCCCTCATCTTGAAAAGGCTGGGCGCCCAGGTCGCCTATCTGGGGCCGGGTTCGCTCGTACCTCCGACAGCCCATTCCGGCATACCGATCTTCAAAACATTCGACGAGGCCTTTGCCTGGAAACCTGATTTCATCTACCTCCTCCGCGTCCAGAAGGAACGCCAGGACGCTCCCTTCTTCCCCAGCTCGCGCGAGTACAACAAAATCTACGGCGTCACGGAAGAACGCCTGGAACGCATCGCCGGCGAAGGCATGTACATCATGCACCCCGGTCCCGTCAACCGCGGCGTGGAAATCTGCGATGCCGCGATGGAGTACGAACGCTGCCTCATCAACACGCAGGTAGAAAACGGCATCGCCTGCCGCATGTCCGTCCTCTACCACCTTTGCCCCCAAACCCAACACTGAGCCCTTTCTTTCCATGAGCACCTATTTCATTCGCAATGCTTGCGTCGCAACGACAGGAGACAAAATCGACATGACGGTTGCCGGAGGCATGATCGAAAGCATCTCTCCCGCCGGTTCCCAGACCGCCCCTTCAGGAGCCTCGCTCGTTGATGCCGGCGGATCCCTCGTTCTTCCCGGCCTCTTTGACTTGCACGCCCATCTCGGACAGCCCGGCTACGAAAACCGCGAACGTATCGCCACCGCTACCGCCGCAGCCCTGCACGGCGGAGTCACCGGTCTCCAGGCCATGCCGGATACTTCCCCCGTCATGGACAATTCCGCACAAATCCAATCCTTGCTGGAATTGTGCCAGGAACAATCCCCCGTAACAGTCATCCCGACCGGATGCATCACCAAAGGAGCTGAAGGAAAAGAACAGGTCTCTTACGATTCCCTGAGAGCCAAAGGCGTCCAGTTCATCACCGATGCGGACCATGTTCCGTCCAACATGCTCCTTCTCTACCGAGCCATGCAGTATGCAGCCCCCCTGGGCATCACCTTCGCCCTACGCGGAGACGTACCGGCTCTGACCGCCAAAGGAGTCATGCACCCCTCTCCCACTTCATACCGCCTCGGCCTGGCCGGTTCTCCCGTCTGTGCAGAAGAAATCGGCATCGACACGATCATCCGCCTGGCCGCCGCTACGGAGGCCTCCCTCCATATCCAGACCGTCTCGACCGCCGGAGGAGCCGAAGCCATCCGCCAATGGAAAAAAGAACGTCCGAACCTGAGCGCGGAAGTCGCTCTCCATCATCTTCTTTTTACCCATGAAAACGTTGGAGACTACGACACGACCTACAAAACTCTTCCTCCCCTCCGCGACCAAAAGGACAAAGACGCCCTGATCGCCGCTCTTCAGGACGGCACCATCGACTGCATCGTCTCCGACCACACCCCGGCTACCCCGTTCGAGAAAAAGCAGGACTTCTGCGTCGCTCCCCACGGAATGGCCCTTCTGGATACCTTCCTGCCCGCATTATATGCCCATCTGGTCAAACCCGGTCTCCTCACCTGGCATCAGATCGTCACACTCTGTTGTGACACCCCCCGGAAGCTCATGCACCTCCCCAACGCCACTCTGGAAGCAGGCGTCAGCGCGGACTTCGTTCTCTTCAATCCCGACGAAAACACCGTCGTTACGGAAGACTTTCTCAAGAGTCGTTCCCGCAACACCCCCTTCCTCGGGCAAACCATTCCCGGTAAAGTCCAGGCTGTCTTCGTCAACGGCAAAGCGCACCTGTTCTAAAACCGGATCACATTTCCCGTCTGAGGGTGTTTCCGGAACACAACAGTCCCCCCTCCATTTCCTCCTCGCCGCAGACCATGCGCCCGATTGCGACCATCCGTACATGTTACCCGGGAAAATTCGGAATTCCCCGGCAAAGCGGATTGATCCCCGATGATCCGGGAACCATCCGCTTCGAGCCGGAATTCCGCAATCCCGATGCCATTCGCGGCCTGCAAGGCTTCTCCCATCTGTGGCTCATCTGGCTGTTCAGTGAAAACATACGCGACACCTGGAGCCCCACCGTCCGTCCGCCGCGTCTTGGAGGCAACACGCGCATGGGTGTCTTTGCAACGCGCTCCCCGTTTCGCCCCAATCCCATAGGCTTGTCTGCCGTCAAACTGGACCGGCTGGAGGTACACCCCGAACTCGGTCCCTTGCTCCATGTCCTCGGAGCAGACCTGATGGACGGAACCCCCATTCTGGACATCAAACCCTACCTTCCGTTTGCCGACTGTATCCCGGATGCATCAGACGGCTTCGCTGGCCAGGTCTTCGACCACAACCTTGATGTCTTGATACCTCCCGAATGGGAAGCTGTTCTTCCTCCAAGTTATCTTTCCCCTCTACGCCAAACACTCTCCCAGGATCCCCGCCCCTCCTACCAGGACGACCCCGACCGTATCTACGGCCTCACCTACGGCGGGTTTGACATCAAATTCCGAGTCAAAATCAACGTTCTGACCGTTTGCAGCATCCAACCCGTATAAAAAAATGGTTTCCTCCCTATCCAATCGCCCCTCAAGGCTGCATATCGCTTTTGACGACAACTTCAACTTTCGGGGCGAAATCGGAGCTTCAGTATCCGTTTGGAAGGATGGCCGGGAAATATTATCCCTCCACCGAGGTTACACGACGCACGCCCGTACAACGCCCTGGTCAAACCGGACACTCGTCCCCGTTTACTCCGCTACCAAAGGACCCGCCGCCGCTTGTATCCTGCTGGCCTTGCACTCCCAGGGTGCCGATCCTTCGCTCGTCATCGGAGACATCTGGCCGTCTTTCCCCATGCCCGGAGCCACAGTCCGCCAGCTCATGTCTCACCAGTGCGGCCTGGCAGCCTTCGACAGACCCGTAGACCTGTTCGACCATGAAGCCTGCGTGGCTGCTATCGAAAGAACCGACCCCGCCTGGTACCCTCCCGATCACGGCTATCACCCGCATACCTACGGTCCCATCATGGACGAACTCATGATCCGTCTCACGGGAGAACGCATCGGTACCTGGTGGGAGCGCAATATCCGTACCATTTTCGGGCTGGACCTTTTCATCGGGCTACCGGAAGAGCATTTTGACCGGGTTGCGACACTCTACCCCGGCAAAGCAGACAAGGAAAGCCTCTCTACCCCCTTCTACAAGGAATACCTCCAGCCCGGCACGCCCATCTTCCGCGCCTTTCATTCCCTCGTCGGCATCAACACCGTCCGCCAGATGAATACCCCAGCCGGCTGGACATGCGCCTCCCCCGCATTCGGTGCCGTCGCATCCGCACAAGGACTGGCCTCCTTCTACCAGATTTGCCTCGGCAGCCTGAATCCGCCTGGTACATCTTCTCCCTTCATTCCGGATGAAGTCCGTTCCTGGATGACGACGATCGTTACAGACGGAGAAGACAAAACCATGCTCACACCCACAGCCTATTCCTGCGGTTTCATGCTGGATCCCCGTGATCCAGCTACCGGCATACCCCTCCGCCACCTTTTCGGCTACGAGGGTTTCGGTCATGCAGGGGCTGGAGGCTCCCACGCCTTTGCAGATCCCATCAATGGACTCTCCTTCGCCTACACCATGAACCACATGGATCTCAATGTCCTGCCCGGCACCAAAACCCAAGCCCTAGTCAACTCCCTCACCAGGGTCAACCACTCCCCCCCCTCCCTTCTCCGATGAAAGTCACCAAAACCAGGGCCACAGCAGGACTCATCATCAGCGCCAGTCTGTTGGTGTCCCTTGTCTTCCTCTTTATGAGGATCATCGACAACAGCAAGATTACTTGGGAATCCGGGCTTTCGCTAGGTTGTGCCATACTCTGGTCGGGACATGGAGTTTATCGTTCGATCATTCGCCTCAAAGAGGTAGGTTCCTGTCCCAAAAACTGGTCGGATGTTCCTCAAATGGCTCTTTACAACAATCCCGATCACATCGGATATTTCCTATGGAACCTCGTCTTTTCTCCTTGGGGAATGCCCATTAGTTCTTCTTTGAACCTTCTCCTCCTCGTCTGGATCGGCGTCTATGCATACCTTACCTCCCACCTCATTTTATTCATCATAGCCGTGTGTTGTCTGGCCGGTTTGAGAATATGGCTTTTCAAAAACTATAAACGACTGTATTTGAACATGAAAGAGGGAAACATGATTTCCCTCGTCGACCACCGGGGAGTACGTTGGATTATCCCGGGTAAAGACGATAACAACTGGCTGACCACAGGCAACTACTGCACCGTAGAAAGTGCAGACTGGCAAGACATCACCGATGTCCTTTTCTTCCCGCATTACTTTCAACTGAAATGCCGGAACATTGACTTTTTCGCCTTCACAGACAACATGGACGAAGCTCGCATGCTCGTTGCCCGCTATTACAGGAACGGCAGTCCTGCCCTCTCCGTTCCGAACTCTTCATGTGGATAAAGAAACTGCCGTCCCAAAATAAGGACGATTTCTTTCCGGGAGAATCTATCCCTTACCTTTACCTCTTTACTTCCAGACAAATAGGACTAAAAGTAGTTCTATCATGCAAGAAATCGGAAATTCTTCCCGGATTTTACTGCCCATCCCCATTTCGCCGTCTTTACTCAAATGGGCTGGTTTATTCATGCTCCTTCTGGGACTGTCTCTTACCCCTTATTGGAACTGGCCCTCCCTGCCAACCCTTTATGGAGACAGAATCTCTCTTCGCGGTCCGTCAGGTATCTTTGACAACCTGATGTATATTCTGCATATTTTATTCTACATCAGCATCTACAGATTGATGGTCATCAGGAGAATGGAAGACCGATCCACAAGTCGCATATCCAACCCATGGATCATCACCGGAATAGTCATCGGTCTCAACATTCTGGCGACCTCACTTCCTTTCTCCTGCTACCAGTTACGCTCCCCCATACGTCTTGCCGCCCTCCTTGTGCCGGCCATTACGATGACATACGGCAAATGGAAAAGATATAAACAGGTCAAAACATGTGGATCCCTGTTGATTCTCTTGGCGCTCATGCAAACTGCCAATATGTTTGAGAATGACAAATGGTACAACTTCAAGGGCTTTCTGAGCTTCTACCAGGAGAACTCTCATTGGATCTCATCCGTGAGTACCTTCATCGTGCAAGGGGGAGTCGTCTATCTTACCAACAAACTCATTATCATCTATCGACAGGACAAAGGAGAACCAGCCTTCCGGGAATGGCCTCCGCTCATCATTCCCAAATGGCTTATCCTGACATTGTTATGTTTTGTGGCAGCCGGTATAATTATAGGAGTAATTCTATTAAAATCATCGATTCCCTTCTTTTCTATTTATGATAATTTCGCATTTCTGACTGTCGTCAACTGGAATTGGTTTCTACAATTACTGTTCTTTCTCTCCTTGAGTTTTACCTTGGCAATTCGCCTGAAATTATCCGACGGAACTGAAATCTTCCCCAGTCTGTCTCCCATAACCTGTTTAGTCGTACTACTTGCAGCCAATTCCCTGACAGCAGGTTTTCCTTTCTTTCCCGGCATGCTGACCCAATCCTTTTGGACACCTGATTACTATATCATCAACGTCATCGTCCTCATCGTTTCCTTCCTGCCCTCCTTTCTCATCCTCGTTGTTTATTCAACAGGCAAATGGGCCGACATCCCCATGATACGTAACACCAGAAACTTTTTCATCGTCTGCATCATCATGCAAATATTTATGATTTGTAGTACGGAAATGATGCTTCCAACTTATCTATGGTACATTTCTCTGGTCATTTTCACACTCTGCGTCATCCTTATTCTTTTCTCCAACAACAAAGCCATCCGGACGCTCAAGGGATCATATAATAGACAACCGTAATACAAAAAGGGTAATTATCTCTCTTATTGCCGAATAGTTTGAAGAAACTATTTTAGCATTACGGACAGTTCAAACTCCAAGAATGTTACCGCTTCAACACTCTTGATCATCGTCTAATCCGAATGTTAATTTTTTTAATTATTGATGTTTTATTGACTTACTCATCTCCATGCATACGATATGAAAAACTGATGAAAATACGATCCTATCTCTATAATTCCTGTTGGATGCTTCGTCCAAAATTATGGTTTGCCGCAGCCATGGTGTCCATTTCACTCATACCGGGAAAGGCAGAACCATTACCCGGTCAATTGCCTCCTTCCGCCAATCAGGAAATAGAACAGCCATTGCCGAAAGCCCCCAAAGCAATCATTTACTTCTACACGGATGATCTGGGATATGGAGATACGGGATGTTATGGGGCGACGAAGATACCGACTCCGAATATTGACAAGCTGGCCGATCAGGGATTGCGGTTTACCAACGCACACAGTACGACATCGGTCTGCACCCCGTCCCGTTATGCCGTCATGACCGGAGAATATCCGTGGAGAAAGAAAGGAGTCCATATCCTGCCGGGGGACGCAGCCATGGTTGTTCCCACAGCCGATCAAAGAATGACTCTTCCTTCCATGCTCAAACAGGCCGGATACAAAACATGCGCCATCGGCAAATGGCATCTGGGTTTGGGCAAGGGTAACATCGACTGGAACAAACCCATAACACCCGGCCTCAAAGAAGTCGGATTTGACGAAAGTTTTATTATGGCTGCCACCGCCGACCGGGTGCCCTGCGTCTATCTCAGGGACGGCAAAGTCGTCAATCTCGATCCCAACGACCCGATTGAAGTCAGCTATAAGAAGAATTTCCCGGGAGAACCTACCGGCAAGGATCATCCGGAACTCTTGCGTTTCCATCCCAGCATGGGGCATAACGGAACCATCGTTGATGGCATCAGCCGGATCGGATTTATGAAAGGCGGGAAAGCCGCATTATGGAAAGACGGCGATCTGGCCGATACATTGACCGACGAGGCGGTCAAATTCATTCGGGCCAACAGTGAAAAACCTTTCTTCATGTACTTTGCCACCAATGATATTCATGTTCCCCGGGATCCCCATAAGAGGTTTCTGGGTAAAAGCCAATGCGGTATCAGAGGAGATGCAACCGTTCAGATGGACGATTGCCTGAGACGGATCATGGAAGTACTGGAACAACAGGGAATCAAAGACGATACGCTCATTATTTTTTCGAGTGACAATGGCCCTGTGGTCGACGACGGATATGCCGATGGAGCCGAACGGGATTTAAACAACCACCGGCCTGCCGGAAACCTGCGGGGAGGCAAATGCTCAGTCTTCGAAGGAGGTACCCGGATCCCTTTCATCGTTTGGTGGCCCGGCAAAGTAGATCCAGGAACAAGTGATGCCCTGGTCTGCCAAATGGATTTGGGAGCATCTCTTGCCTCTCTGACTAAACAAAACATACCTGCCGGAGCTTTTCCCGACAGTCAGAATCTTCTGCCAGCCTTGCTAGGACACAGCAAGAAAGGACGTCAGGAACTTGTCGAACACGGGTTCGGAGATAAAAATCTGGCTTTCCTCAAAGGAGATTGGAAGTACATCCCCCCGGAAAGCCTCTCATCGGAAGAAAGAAAAAATGCTCCCGATGGACTTTTATTCAACCTCAAGGATGACTTGGGGGAAAGTCGCAATATTATTTCCCGGCATCCCGATGTTGCCAAAATGATGGACCGGGAATTAAAACAGCAACAACAACCCGCTAAATAGTAATAAATTATACTGTTTCATAGTAAAAAATGTGGATTTCAAAGAATATTTTTAATGTTTTCTGTGTGATTGGCTGCATATTGTTTTCCGCCTCTTCCGGAGCGGAATCCCTTCGGCTTGACTTGGGCCGTTATGCAGGCCGCACGGAGAAAGAAGGATGGCATCAGCTTGCCTTGGAGAATCAAAACAAATCCGCACAGGAAAAGATTCCCTTGTTTTTAGACAGTCCCGTCACAGAAGCACCCCGGGAGAATGTCGTGTTTATTGCTTCTTCTCTGAGCGTTGATCCTATTGCTGCCCCCCTTTCCCTGACCGTAACAGGAAAAGGAGGTATTTATGGCACACCCGGACTGGATCAAAAAAAGTATGAACCACTGAAGGAAGACGTTCCTGAGATGGCCTTGGGGGGAACCGCTGTAGGAAAATGGCCGGCCTCCGCTGCGATGGATGGGGTTTTCCTGAAAGACGGCTCCCAGACCTGGACCTTTTCCAACCTGAAACCGGGAACCTACAGACTGGAAATTTTTGCAGGACGCTCCGTTGAAAAAGTCGCCCACATGACCATTGCCGTGAATGGAACTCCGGGACTGTCCGTGGGCGGAAACTGTGCCGTAGGAACGCAAGAAAATGAACGTGGCCTTTATTTCAACAAAGTAGTTACGGTATCCTCTGATTCCCGCACCTTGGCTTTCACGGTAAAAGCGGAAGGTGGTTTCGGCTCCTTAAACGGCATAGTGCTGACCCCGGAGACGGGGATGGAGAAAGGCACAAGCCCTTCACTAGACATCCGGGGAACGGAAAAGGCGCCAGCCCTTCTGGAAGTTTCCTCCGCCGGAAAAATCCATCCTGCCCAGGAAGGCGAGGAATATTCCTTGCGAATCAATCTTCCTCCATATGAAAGCGTCACATGGTTTGCGGCAGAGGCCGGTCGTTGGCCGTCAGGATGCAACAGGGTATTGCCCTGGAGTGCGGCTTCATTGGAAGAGGCATTGAATTTGCGGAATCCGGCAGCTGGCGGCAGTCCGGATTCCCACGGCATGCTGGCCCTGTTCCGTTTGGAAAACGGCAACTATCTTGTCATGTTGCCATTGTGTGGCAACGGGTCAGTCTCCTGGCTTGAGGTGGAAGGAAACGCTCTACAGGTTAAAAGCGGAACTCTGGGCTCCGAATCCATCACGAATGAAAAGGAGCCCATGCTTTGCTTCGGTGTTTCCGGTAACCTGTACGAAGCTATGCGTGCGACATGGAAAAAAGCCGTCTCACATCCGCAGTTGAAAGGACATTCTAATTGGAGATGGACCAAGGACTCCCATTATCCCGAGCCTTTCCGTTACCTGGGATGGTGCAGCTGGGAACAATACCGCCATGGCATCAATTCGAATCTACTGCTACGCACTGCCCAGTCCATCAATGAATCCCCTCTGCCCGTACGTTGGATGCTGGTGGACGCGGGATTTCAGAATACCAGCAATCAGTTTCAACTACGGTCATTCCTGCCGGACAAGAAAAAATTTCCTCAGGGATGGGAGCCTCTCCTGAAACAGCGTAATTCTTCCCGTCCCGATAAAATTCGGTGGATGGGACTCTGGCACTGTTTTTATGGGGACACGGGCGGCATTGACGTAAACAATGATCTGGGAATGAACTCCAGATTCATCAGGAAAAACAATACGTATTTTCCAGGAAAAAGCATGAAAGACACGCGGGATTTCTACCGGGATTTCATGAATTCCGTCCGCAACCGGAAGGGAGAAGGCTTTGATTTCATCAAAGTGGACTACCAAACGGAATATCTCAAGAAAGTGGCGGGTACCGGAAATCCCTCCAGGCAGTCCGTCTGGTGTTCCCGGTCACTCAATCGGGCGGTTGATGCTTCCGGTCTGCTGGGCATGATCAATTGCATGGCACAGGGAACACTCCACATATTCAACACCGGAACCAGCCCGGTCACCCGATGCAGCATAGACTACTCCCTGAATAACCTGAATGCCTCGCGCAGTCATCTTTTTCAGTCTTATACCAATACGCTCCTGCTAGGACAAACGGTATGGCCGGACCACGACATGTTCCATTCCTCCGATCCCGTCTGCGGGGATGTAATGGCCCTATCCAAAGCTCTTTCCGGGGCTCCCGTCTATTTGTCTGACAAACCCGAGGACTTCCAACCGGACAGGATTTGGCCCCTGATCAACAAGAAGGGAAAGATCCTGCGCCCTCTGGCACCGGCCACGGCTCTCCCGGAATCCTGCTTCATCCATCCGCTGGAAAGCGACAGCCTGTATGGAGTCATTGCTCCGCTCAACAATAAATGTGCGGCCGTAGTATATTATAATCTGAACACGGAACCTTCCACTCGTTCCGGAAAGTTGTTGCCTTCCGTGTATAAATGGGCTCCTTCTATGATACAGGGTAAAAAAGCAACTTCTTCATGGGACATTCCTGAGGAAGGTCTTGTCGCCTATGATTGGAGAAACCGGAAGGGAGTCAAACTGCCGGACAAAGGGATCTCCCTGAGCTTGCCGAACCTCCGGGGCGGCGTCATGCAGGACATTTTTTACCTTCTTGCCCCCATTGAAAAAGGATGGGCAGTTCTGGGAAATCCGGACAAGTATCTTTCTCCCTCCTGCATTGAAGAGGGAATCGTCCGAACAGACGAGAAAATAATCTTTACGTTGAAGGATTCGGCCTGTGTCCTGATATACCGGGAAGGCGGTAGCCCCGTTGTGAAAGGAGCCTCTGTCCGTAAACTGCCTGGGAGTTCGGATTTTTATCTGGTTGAATTTCCCGAGGAACTGCCTGTCCGCCGGGTAACCATCCTGAACGAAAGGCAATGAAATACGATTGAAACAGCATTACCAACATCCCGGTGATCCCTAAAAAAGGGGCTGTCTCACGAAGGATTGAAAAATCCGACTGAGACAGCCCCTCCGATAAATTATTGACGAAGGAATCAATTAATTATTCCCATTGGCAGGAGGAGCCACGAAGGTACGAGTGGCAAATTCCTTGTCCAGCATCAGGATGCCTTGACCGTCTCCGCCGATGAGCTTGAGCTGCCCGAGAATTTCCTTCACATTTTCTTCTTCCTCGATTTGTTCCGTCACAAACCACTGGAGGAAAATTTCCGAAGCATAATCGTTTTCATCACGGCTAAGCTTCGTGAGGGCATTGATACGGCGGGTAACTTCGGCTTCATGCTTGGCTGTTGCCTCGTACACATCCAGAATATTCTTCCATTTGTGGTCGGGAGCTTCGATAGAGCTCATCTTAACCTTTCCTCCACGACTCAGGACAAAATCGTAGAATTTAAGAGCATGGGCCGTTTCTTCCTGATACTGCACGCGCATCCAGTTGGCAAACCCCGGAAGGCCTTCATTCTGAAACCATGCAGACATGGAAAGGTAAAGGTTGGCAGAGTAAAGTTCCCACTTCAACTGTTCATTGAGTGCTTCGACAATCTTATCGCTAATCATATTAATTCTCCTAGGTGTTGACACCGATATACTATTCATTCCCTTCTCCCGCAAGGAATTTACGGGGAAGAGTGTTAACGTCCGGATTTCCGGGCTTTATAGGAAAGACTCTCCAACTCGCCGGTTCGTTCATTATCCATGAGAACAACCCGCATCTTGTCTCTGCCAGCACGGTTCAACTGCCAGGCATTCCACAAATTGTGCCACAGGACGTAAAAAGTCGGCCCCAGGGAGGCAATGGGAGATGGTGCGTATATCATAGCCAGAAAGATAGTCAGCGTCGTATTTTTCTGGCCCAGGGACTGGCTGCATTCCCTCCTCCTATCCGGCCCTCCCAATAAATAACCAATGCCGAAATTCAGCGCACAAATTGCCAAAGACAAAATCCCGATCCACAAGAGAATGGAATGGGAAAGCTCGGGGCGGTTATGAATATCGTCCGAAGCATGCGCCGCAATCAGGACAAGACAGGCTACCCAGGCTCCAAAAGACACATCTTTCAACTTGCGGGGCCACAAGACAGATCTGTGTTTCCACCTCCGCACAATCATAGCCAGAACGAAGGGAACGATCATCACAAAACCGACGCTCCCAGCTACTTGTCCGTAAATTTCAATCCCTCCCCGCCCGACCACCAAGGGCATTATCAGAGGCATCAATGCACAAATGGATGCATTCACGACAATCAGGGAAGTCAGGACAAACTCCACATTCCCCTTCAAAAAACCCATGATGACGGGAGCCGCCGTCGCAGTCGGGGTAATACCGACAAAAAATGCGGCAATAGCAATATCCTCATACCCGAGCCATTTCAAAAGAAAAAAGGGGCCAAGCCCCATTGCCAGAGTCACGACGACAATGAACCAGTGCCGGCGTTCCGGTTTCAACTTGCCGAACCTTACCCCAAGAAACGTAATAAACAGCATGCCGACAATCAACCACCGGATCATCCAGCTCAGGCCACTGAGGGAAGGAAGAAAATAGCCTGCGATGAAGGCCAGGATGATCGCCAATGTTCGGATCAGAGCTGCTGCCATAACTTTGAGGAAGGTACGTCACGCCGGAGGGAAAAAAAACAGGCGTGCTTGCCGGAAACTAGCACCCTTCTCCCTCCAGGACAAGAGCCGACTCTTTCAAATCGGCCCCCCCCGGATTTTTCATGCCGGACAGCCTCCAAAAACGCGAATCCCGTCAAAAACACACCACTGGAAATGCCCTATGTTGTTGTAAATAGGACATTATACATGAAAAGCGCCGTCAGCTTACTTCCAAATTGACGTGACATGAAGAATATGAGAGCATCAAATGAAATATGGATAAGCCAATTCCTACCAACTCTCCTGTTGTACCCAAGAAATATCTTGTGCCTTTCGCCATGCTTGTCTCCTGCTTCGCGCTATGGGGGCTTTTGAACAACATGACGGACAACCTCGTTCCCGCTTTCAGTAAGATCTTCATGATCAATGCCGGTGAATCGGCTGCCGTTCAAATCTCCTTTTACGGAGCTTACGCGGTACTCGCCATCTTCGCCTCGATCCTGATTGAGGAGTTCTCCTACAAAACAGGTGTTCTCATCGGCCTCGGATTCTACATCATCGGAGCATTGGGTTACATCGTCGCCGCCGGGTGCCAGAGTTTCGACTTCTTCCTGTACGCCATCTTTATCCTTGCCGGCGGCCTGTCCGTGCTGGAAACGACATGCAACCCGTTCGTCCTCTCCATGGGCCCGGACGACACGGCCGTACGCCGACTTAATTTTGCCCAGGCATTTAATCCGATCGGTTCCCTGACGGGCATTTTCCTGGCTCAGTATTTCATCCTTTCCCACCTGAGCGACGCAGACATCGACACCCGCAAGGCAATGGATCCTGCCATCCGTAACGAGATCGTCAACAACGAGCTCTTCTGGGTCTGCGTTCCCTATGTCGGCCTCGTCCTCATTGCCGCCGTTATCTGGTTCTTCTTCATGCGCTACAAGCCAACGGACGAAACGTCACTGTCCCGAAAAGATAACCTCGGACGCAAATTCGGACGTATCGGGCTGTGCATCGTCTGCATCATCATCCCCCTCATCTTCCAAATCGTTTGCAATTACCAGTTCGGTATCGTCTTTGGTCGTATCAACCAAATCCTGATCATGATGATCGGACCCTTCGCGTGCCTTTTGCTCATGCGCGATTACCGGGAGCTTCTGTTCAAGCTTCTCCGCCTTCCCCGTTACAGCTTCGGCGTCATAGCCCAGTTCTTCTATGTCGGACTCCAAATCACCGTCTGGACATGGACGGTAAAATATGTCATGGCCGTCTTCCCGGGTACCCAGGAAGCCGCCGCCGCCAACTACTACCTTTGTTCCATCGTTCTCTTCATTATCTGCCGAGCCACAGCCACCGCACTGATGAAGAAATTCAATCCGGCCAATATGATGGCCCTCTTCGCCATAGCAGGTATCCTCTGCTGCCTGGGAACCATGTGGCTTCCTTCCTCTCTGTCCGTCTGGGCCCTCGTTGCCATTTCCGGTTGCATGTCCCTGATGTTCCCCACCATTTACGGTATTGCCCTGAGAGGATTGGGCAATGAAGTCAAACTAGGAGCCGCCGGCTTGATCATGGCTATTCTCGGGGGAGCCATCATCACCCCGTTCATGGGCGATTTCATCGACCAGCAAACCGTCTCCAACCAGGTACAGTACTTCGACTCCATCAACAGACCCGTCATTGCCCGTGCTGAAGAGGCAGACGCCAAAAAGTCCATTACCAGCTCCATGCTGGCTATTTACAAAATGTCCGAAATCCCTGCCGATGCTACGGGACAGGACAAGCAGACACGCGATAAATTTGAAAAAAATCTAGCCACCTTCAACACCCTCCCGACCCTGTCCGGCGATCAATTCAAGGTAGCAGTCAAAACTCTGCCCGGTTGCGCTCTGATCTCCGATGCCGAAATCGAGAATCTCCAAGGCAACCTGGCCAAACTGCCCTCCCCCTCTGACCGGACGGAACAAATCCGAAACTTCACACTTCTTCCCGCTCTCGTCTCAACAAGCCCCGGTCAGGCGTCCCTAATTTCGGATCTTGTCGCCAAGCCTCTGGAGATGAATGCATTCCAGTCTCAGCAGCAGCAAATTGTAGAATCTTCCGTTCGCGAATCCTTCTTCATTCCCGTCATTTGCTTCGCTATCGTCCTTCTCTATGCCTTTTTCTTCCGCAATGCTCACATCAAAGAAGAAAATGAAGATGGTGCCGCATAAAAATCACTTGCTGTATATTATACATAATGATACATCTTTCTCATCATATGAAAACAAATCCCACGATAGGTATTCGTCCAGTCATTGACGGACGTCGTCGCGGAGTCCGCGAATCATTGGAAGAACAGACCATGAACATGGCTCGCAGTGCGGCCAAACTCATCGAATCAACTCTTCGCCACGCTGACGGTTCCCCCGTCAAATGCGTCATTGCCGACACAACCATCGGCGGTACGGCGGAAGCCTGCATGTGCGCAGATAAATTCAAGGCCAACAATGTCGGCATGACGCTCACGGTAACGCCCTGCTGGTGCTACGGCAGTGAAACGATGGATATGGATCCCCTGCTCCCCAAGGCCATTTGGGGATTCAACGGCACGGAACGGCCGGGAGCCGTCTATCTGGCTGCCGCCCTCGCCGGGCACACTCAAAAAGGTCTGCCCGCATTCTCCATTTACGGTCATGACGTCCAGGACGCTCAGGACGATACCATCCCTGCCGATGTCGAAGAAAAAATCCTCCGCTTCGTCCGTGCAGGCCTTGTCGTCGCCGACATCCGCGGCAAGAGCTACATGTCTCTCGGAGGTTGCTCTATGGGCATTGCCGGCTCCATCGTGGACCAGAGTCTTTTCGAAAACTACCTCGGCATGCGTGTTCAAGCCGTTGACATGACGGAACTTCGCCGCCGCATGGAACTGGGCATCTACGATGTTCAGGAACTCCAGCTCGCCATGTCCTGGGTAAATGATAATTTCATCATGGGCGAGGATCGCAACTCGGAAAAGAGCCGCAAGACTCCGGAAGAAAACAAAAAGATCCTCAAAGAATGCGTCATGATGACCATGATCGTCCGCGACATGATGCAGGGCAACAAAGCCGTCCGCGACAAAGGGTTCATCGAAGAAGGCATGGGTTACAACGCCATCCTTGGCGGGTTCCAAGGCCAGCGCCACTGGACGGACTTTTACCCGAACGGCGACACGATGGAAGCCCTCCTTAACAGCACCTTCGACTGGAACGGTCCCCGTGCGCCCATGCCCGTCGCCACGGAAAACGACTCACTCAACGGCATCTGCCTCCTGTTGGGTTATCAGTTGACTGGCAAGGCCTCCATATTCGCCGATGTCCGAACCTATTGGTCTCCGGATGCCGTCAAGCGCGTTACCGGACACACTCTGGAAGGTACCGCTTCCAACGGGTTCATCCACCTGATCAACTCCGGTGCTGCCGCCCTCGACGGTTCCTGCGCCATGACGGATGCCGAAGGCAAGCCGACCATGAAGCCCCACTGGGAAGTGACCTGTGAAGACACCAAACTCTGCATGCAAGCCACTAAATGGTGTCCGGCCATCTCGGAATATTTCCGTGGAGGTGGTTACTCTTCCTGCTTCCTGACGAAAGGAGGCGTACCATTCACCATGCTGCGCGTCAACATGGTCAAGGGACTCGGCCCCGTCCTGCAGCTTGCCGAAGGATGGAGCGTCGACCTCCCGGCAGACGTGCACAATACGCTCAACCTGCGTACCGACCCCTCCTGGCCAACCACTTGGTTTGCTCCCCGCCTGACCGGCAAGGGAGCCTTCACGGACGTTTACTCCGTCATGGCCAACTGGGGAGCCAACCACGGTGTTCTCGTTCATGGTCATATCGGTGCCGACGTTATTACACTGGCTTCGATGCTTCGCATCCCCGTTTGCATGCACAACATCGAAGACAGCCAAATCTTCCGTCCGTCCGCCTGGGCTTCCTTCGGAATGGACAAGGAAGGTTCCGACTACCGTGCCTGTGCAGCCTACGGCCCAATCTACGGCAAGTATTAATTAATTCCGTACCGCGTGTGGGCGGGGGAGGTATTGCCTCCCCCGCTTCTTTTTCATATCCTATCCTCAGCCGGGGTCTGTCATTCCGAATATATAATTTCCATACTCATTCATCATGTTTGTCTTATGTCTTGATTGCGGAGCAACCAACGTGCGAGCCATGGTCGTCGACGACAAGGGAACCATCGTCGCCAAAGCCTCCCAGCCCAACAGTACCACCCCTGGAAGCGAAAATCCCGATTTCCATGTCTGGGATGCGGATCGCATCCTGGAACAGCTTGCCGCCTGTGCCCGCAAAACTCTGGAGGGACTGGATCCAACACGAATCAAGGCGGTTACAATCACAACATTCGGAGTCGACGGAACCCTCGTTGACCGGGAAGGAAAACTCCTCTATCCCGTCATTTCCTGGAAATGTCCCCGGACGGCAGACGTGATGGAACAAGTAGGTTCCTATATGCCCCAAGAGGAACTGAACCGTATTTCCGGCGTCGGAGCCTTCGCTTTCAACACGATCTACAAACTGATCTGGCTCAAGGAAAATCGCCCGGAACTCATCGGGCAAGCCCATGCTTGGCTCTTCATCTCAAACATCCTGGCCTACCGCCTCACAGGAATCATGGCTACGGACCGCACCATGGCCGGTACCTCTCAAATGACGGATCTCTCCACGGGAGATTTTTCCCCGGAAATACTCTCCGCTCTCGGATTGGAACGCAGCCTCTTCCCTGCCATGGTCAATGCTGGAGAAACCATCGGAACAATCACCTCGAAAGCCGCAGAAGCCCTGGGACTTCCCCTGGCTGGCGTCCCCGTCATCTCCACCGGCCACGATACTCAGTTTGCCGTCTTTGGCTCGGGAGCGGAAAAAGACCAGCCAGTCCTCTCCTCCGGAACTTGGGAAATTCTCATGGTTCGCTCCGCTCAGGCCAGTCTTTCTCCCGAGGATTACCATGACGGAGCCACTGCCGAACTTGATGCCGACCCCGCCCTGCGCAATCCCGGTCTCCAGTGGATCGGTTCCGGCATCATCGAATGGGTCAAGAGCACCTGCTTCAATGGCGAATCCTACGACACGATGGATGCCGAAGCCGCAGCCATCCCGCCCGGCAGCAACGGAGTTACGCTTGTCCCCGACTTCCTACCCTCCGATCCACATAAAGGCTCCATCAACGGCCTTGTCCTCGGAAGGACGCGCGCTCATATCTACCGGGCAGCCATGGAAGCTCTCACGCTCAGGCTCAAATCCCGCCTGGAACGCCTGGAATCCGTCGGAGGCTTCCAAAGCAAATGCCTCGTTCTCGTCGGAGGGGGAGCCCGCAACAAAGTATGGACGCAAATCCGTGCCGACATCCTCAATATCCCTGTCAAAGTCTCCAAAGTTTCTGAAAGTACTGTTTTGGGAGCTTCCATGTTCGCCTTTGCCGGTGCAGGAATCTATCCCACTCCGGAAGCAGCCCGGGATGCCTTCGGCATCGCCTACGAAACCTACGAACCCGGTCCGGATGCCGCTCTGTACCGGAACATCTTTTCGCGCTAATACCCCCCTTTCAACCAATTCACAACCAAATCATATGCTTAAAGGAATTTCTCCGGCCATCAGCCCTGAACTACTCAAGATCCTCGCCGAAATGGGTCATGGAGACGAAATCGTCATCTCCGACGCCCACTTCCCCGCCCACACCTTCAATGCCAATGTCGTCCGCGCGGACGGGATCGGTGCAACCACTCTGCTCTCCGGCATCATTCCCCTGTTCGAACTGGATGCCTATGCCACGCCCGTCGTCATGATGGACGCCGTTCCCGGAGATACGCTCGACCCGACAGTCGAAGCCAAATACCGGGAAGCCCTCGGATACGAAGGAGAAATCGAACGTATGGAACGTTTCGCTTTCTACGAACGCGCCATGTCCGCCTATGCCGTTGTTCTTTCCGGAGAAACAGCCAAATACGGCAACATCATCTTGAAAAAGGGAGTAACGCCTCTTTCTTGAATTTCTCTTTGGAAACATTTCCATATATCGAAGCTGTGATCTGCATCATCAAGGCAGGCACAGCTTTTTTCATGTCCTCGTCCGATTATTCAAAAAGAATCGGGTACGACTTTCTTGCCAGTTCCGAACTCAGTTTGAAAACGGTGTGGCTATCCGGAGCCATCAGGGCTTCCTGAGCAATGCGTTTGCACTCTTCATAATTCAAGCTCCGAATGGCATAACGCAAAATAGGCACTAAATGCCCCCCAACGGAAAGTTCCCTGGCTCCCAAACCTACAATCAGGGGAAGCAGCAGGATATCCCCCGCTACCTCGCCGCAAATCGTGGTCGGAATCCCATGCTTTTTACCGGCCCGAATCGTCATATCCATCATGCGTACGACTCCGGGATGAGTCGGACGGAACATATGGGCAACACGGCTGTTAATGCGATCCACGGCAATGGCGTACTGAGTCAAATCATTGGTTCCGATGGAGAAAAAGTCCACTTCTTGTGCCAGAACATCCGCCAGCATGGCGGCACTCGGCACTTCCACCATGATCCCCACTTTCAAATCCTTGCCATAAGGAATGCCCGCAGCATCCAATTCATCCCGGCATTCCTGCAAAATCGTCTTAGCCAGAATTACCTCGGTGCGACCTGACACCATTGGAAACATCACGGAAGCAGCCCCTTTGGCGCTAGCCCGCAAAATCGCTTTCAGCTGGGTCTTGAACATTTCCCGGCAACTCAAAGAAACACGGATCCCCCTCCATCCCAGGAATGGATTGGGTTCGGGATCGGATTTTTCCATCGGCAATTTATCGCCTCCCGCATCAAGCGTCCTGAAAACGACTTCGTAGGGGGCACATCCCGTCACGAGTTCTTCATAACGGCGCGTTTGTTCATCCTCTCCGGGCATCGGGTGTTCCCCGTCCCCTAGAAGGAAAAACTCCGTTCTGAACAATCCGATTCCTTCGGCCCCGACTTCGCGCATCCCTTCATGTTCGTGCGGGAATTCCACATTGAGAGCCAGGCAGACATGATGGCCGTCAAGCGTCACGGTTGGAAGATTCTTCATCTTCTCCAACGCACGGTATGCGCGTTTCTTCTCCATCTGGATCCGCTTGTATTTCGAAATCGTCTCCTGGGACGGATTAATAATCAGCACCCCTTCATAGCCATCAAGAATGGCGCAACGGGCGTGCATGTCAGTAATCCTCTGCATGGCATCCTCCATACCGACAATAGCCGGAATACCCATTGAACGAGCAAGAATAGCGGTATGGGACATGGCAGACCCCTGCTCGGTAACAAATCCCAGCACCTGGTCCACATCCATAGCCGCCGTGTCGGATGGATTCAAGTCGTTGGCGACTAGAATATGGCTGCTGGCATAGTAAGCTTTTGCCAGTTCGTCCTCCTGTTGCAAGTGCATGTTGTGCAGGACGCGGGAACGGACATCTTCCAGATCGATACCACGGTTCCTCAAATAATCGTCCCCGAGACTTTGCATAACCAGCAAGTATCTCTGCACCGTATTGTAGAACACATACTCCACATTCAATAGCGATTCCTCGACTCCCTTCCTGACCTGGGAAAGCATCATGCTATCCTTCAGAAACAGAATGTGGGCATCGAAAATCGAAGCGTTCTTCTCACCGGAAACAGTCCGGGTTCTTTCCTGAAGAGCTTCAATTTGCTGTTCAGTAATTTCCAAAGCCTTCTGGAAACGTTCCAATTCCTGCTCCACGGCATCTTTCGTAATCGGAAACTTTTCCGGACACAAATGGGAGGAAAACCGGAGAAGGAGTTCGCCGATGGCAATACCGGAAGATACAGCTACCCCCTTCAAACACAATTCTTCAGAGGTAAGCCCAATCGTCTGGGATGGCATCGTTTTTCGTCTTCCCTTCGTTAGTAATGATGAGGTTTCCCGGAATTCTCCCGGAAGAATATAGCCCCGATCCGGAGAACCGGAACAATCATGTGGAAAATTTTATTCGTCTTCTTCGAACTTGCGTTCGATCAAAGATTCCAATGCATTGAGCGCTTCCTCTTCATCCTCCCCGGTCGCAGAAACCGTAATCTTGGAGCCATGTCCTACCGCCAGCATCATCAATCCCATAATGCTCTTCCCGTCAACTTCTTCTCCATCTTTTTCAACAATAATATCGGAAACGAACTTACTGGCCGCTTTCACGAATTGAGCAGCGGGACGAGCGTGAATACCGAGTTTATTGATGATGGTAAGTTCCTTGGTGACCATGGAGAGTTCGAGGGATTGCTTCAGAGGGTTTCTACACGAAATGACGAAAGACTCCAAGCTTCTTTTTTAATTTCTTTCCTCGACACTGCCCTCGGAGAGTTTGTCCAAAAGTCGTTTATTAAACTCGCCGGCCATGTCATATCCATTGCTTTTCAACTGCTGGTCAATGGCAGCCACTTCAATCAAACGCGCCGTATCACGGCCGGGAGCCACGGGAAGTTCAACGTGATAAATCTGTTCTCCCATGACAGTAATCTTTTTCCGTTCCAGTCCCAGACGATCGACATCAGACATATCGGCAGCCGCTTTCAGAGTAATAATCAGATCCAGTCTCTTGTGATTGCGGGAAGCCTTCAATCCGAACAGGTTTGTCACATTGACGATGCCAAGGCCCCGCACTTCCAAAAAGCCGCGGCTCATCTCCGGAGCGCTCGTCACCAGTTCTCCGCCAATGTTGCGGATCTGAACAACATCATCGGCGACAAGAGCCCCTCCGCGTTCGATCAATCCCAAGGCTGCTTCACTCTTCCCTACGCCGCTCTTGCCGCAAATCAGAATGCCGATTCCACGCAAATCCAACATGCAGCCATGCACGGTGGTACTTTCGGCAAACTCGTTTTCCAGAATAATCGTTGCCGCATTGACAAATTTCATTGTAACCAAGCTCGTCCGGAACACACAGACATTCGCTTCATCGGCCAATTCCAAAACTTCGGCCGGCGGTTCCTGGTCGCGGGAAAAGACAATGCAAGGCACTTCGCACTTGTACATCCTAAGCACGCGCGAACGACGCATTCCTGCCGGAAGGCGGAACAGATAGGCCACTTCCGCCGCGCCAAACACCTGGATGCGCTTGTGGGCGAAATAGGTATAAAATCCAGCAATAGCCAGACCGGGACGATTAATAGCCGGTTCGCTAATCTTCCGGGTCAACCCGGCGGGGCTGTTGATCAGTTCAAGCTGCAAGGAATCCTTGTACTTCGTGTAAAACTGGTGAACCGTAACAAAATCGACTTTCTTGATGCGGGATGTTCTCAACATAATTCAAAGATATCGAAGTAACCGAATGGACAGGGGAAGTCTCTCGCAGAGGGGGGGGATTCATCCCTTACTCACCCGTCCGCCACTACGAGAAATTTTTGCCAATTCATTTCCGACCCGGCGAGAGGATCGGCTCTTTTTCGCCTTGCCGGACTTTCTGCTCGAAGCAATGGCCTTGGAAGAAGAGGATCGGGATGAACGGCGTTGCGCATTCATATTCGCCGACTGTATGGCCTGGGCCTGCATATTGCGATCCACCATGAGTTTGCCTGCCATCTGTTCAGAAGCAGCCAGAGAACAACGGTCAATCACGACAGGTTCCCCCCTCTGTACATACTGGTACACGTCCAGAATATCGCTGCTCTTCATCCGGATGCAACCGTAGGACGAAGGCCTGCCTATCGAACGTTCCTCGGCCGTGCCATGAATGTAAATATTGCGGGCAAAGGCATTTTTGTTACGGTTTTCCTCGCCTTTCAACCAGAGAATGCGCGTCACGATGGGATCGCGGCCGGGAGAATTGGGAACTACAACTTCGCCTGTCGGCCTCCGGCTCTTAAAAACCATGCCACGAGGCTGGTTATCTCCGATCTTGGCGGCAACGCTGTGAACGCCCAAAGGCGTGCGGCAACTGCCTCGCTGGTCGCCTAAACCGAATTTGGAAGTGCTAACGGGATAGGTACGAACAATTTTTCCCTTACGCATCAAGGCAAGTTTCTGATCCTTGACACTAATAACAACCCCATCCGTAACAACAGCCGAAGGGGAAGGCTCCGAATGGCGGCAGGACACCATGGAACATACAGCCATGCCTGATATAACAGCCCATGAAAAGAGACGGCTAAACATAGATAAACCTAATAAAAGTAGTAAAACGGATTAATTAGGAAATATAAAGCAAAAAAAATCACTCTTGCCTAGGACAATTATGCCTGGACCTCATCTTTTTTCGAGGACAGACAGGACAACATCTGTCCAAAGGAACACAAAGACGTATAGAAAAAACCAAGGAACGGGCTCATCAGCACGGCGGAAATGATATTGCCTCTGATCAATAACTCAATAATCATCCACAGGAAAAAGCAACCAAACGCCAGTTCAAGAACGGGCACAATCACCGACTTGATCGCCTTGTATCCGCGCTTCTTCAAGAGCGATCCTTCCTTGCGTCCGTCTTCGCCTCCGATACCATATTTGGGAGTACGCACAAAACTGGACTGGTGTCCCACAATAGCCTCCAGTACTGCCTTGGCATTGTTGACGGCCATACCGATACCCAGTGCCAGGAGCACGGGGAGGTAAGGCAGTTCCTTCCACCAACTACGAGGACGGATGGCAATCTGGGCGCTCACATAAAAGATGCAAACAGCAATCGAAGCAAAGAAAAAAAGAAGCAGATTAATCAAAATAATATAAATCGAATGCTGAAAATTAAAATTCCCCATGGCAACCGGATAAATCAGGCAACACAAAAGGATGAGCAGAAGATAGGAATAATTGGCTGTCAGGTGCGTCGTCGCTTCCAGTTTGGCTTTCAGAGGGGCGGACGAACGAAGAATATCGAAGAGCATTTTCTGGCACACTTGGATGGAGCCTTTCGTCCAACGATGCTGCTGAGCCTTGAAGCCGTTCATATCCACGGGAAGCTCCGCCGGAGTCACCACATCGTTCAGGAAGATGAAATGCCACCCCTTCATCTGGGCACGGTAGGAAAGATCCATATCCTCCGTCAGCGTGTCGTGTTCCCAGCCGCCGGCATCGGTAATGGCTGTTTTGCGCCAAATGCCGGCCGTTCCGTTGAAGGTGAAAAACCGTCCGGAACGGTTGCGGGCAGTTTGCTCCATCATGAAGTGACCGTCCAGAAACAACGCCTGCACGCGGGTCAACAGATTGTAATTGCGGTTAATATGTTCCCAGCGTGTTTGAACCAGTCCCACCTTGTCATCGGTAAAATAATGGATCTGTTTCATCAGAACGTCGGAATGAGGCTGAAAATCCGCATCAAGAATAAACAGAAAATCCCCCTTGGCCACCTGCGTGGCCTCTTCAAGGGCTCCGGCCTTAAAACCTGTCCGGTCCGTACGATGCAGGCAAACTGCATCATAGCCACGGGAACGCAATTCTTCTGCTTTCTTCATGCACAGTTCCGTTGTCCCGTCAGTAGAATCGTCTAGAATCTGTATCTCCAACTTCTCTTTGGGATAATCCAGCGCAGCCACGGATTCAAGAAGACGATCCACCACAAACATTTCATTATACATCGGAAGTTGAACAGTCACAACCGGCAATTCGTCAAAATGAGCTCGTGGTTCGGGCCGGTTGCGTACGTTTTTCCAATAGAGGTACACAATAATCAAACGGTGTAAGCCATAACCTGACATTCCAATGAGGACGAGAATATAAGCAGAATACCAGATGATATCTTGAGTAGGCATGGCGTGGAGAGGGATTCTTTGTCACATCTGCGTCAATTTTGGCAGATTTTCTTGACGAACGGCTTGCATAAGCCACCATGAGGGCGGAGTCAAGTACATTGATACATCACACCTTTTCTCACCA
This sequence comes from Akkermansia sp. N21169, assembly GCF_029854675.1. Taxonomy (NCBI): domain Bacteria; kingdom Pseudomonadati; phylum Verrucomicrobiota; class Verrucomicrobiia; order Verrucomicrobiales; family Akkermansiaceae; genus Akkermansia; species Akkermansia sp. N21169. Next base: position 157,044 of record NZ_JARWNC010000037.1, read on the forward strand.
GCTTCCATGAATAAACTTTCTATGCTGACATTGGCAGGCGCTGCTTCTCTGACGTATGCCTGGGCCCAGGAAAAACCTGTAGTTGAAGAAAAGAGTCAACCGGTCATTCCTGAACGCCTGCTTGACGAATCACATATGAAAGAAGAGCTGGGCGTCAATGAATTCACGGCGCCATCTATCAAAAAGATCTTTGAAGACCTGGAAGGCCTTCCCCCGATCCCGGAAGAAACAGCCATCCGAAAACGCCCGGACAAATTGCCAGTCGACCGTTCCTCCCTCGCTCTGGAAATGGGGTTCCTGATGGCGGACGGATTCATCATTGTCCAGTGCGGTAAAATGAACGAAGTACGTCCCATCGCTCTTGATCTCTCTCGTTACGCCAAAGCCATGGGCGCCGGCGAACGCGTCAACCGCCATGCGGCCAGCCTGTTGAAAAACGCGGAAGACGGAGATCTCACCAACTTTAAAAACAATCTGGCCCTGACCCAGAACGACGTCGAACAGGAACTCGCTTCCCTTCGCGATCCCGATATGGCCCATCTGATTGCACTCGGAGGATGGATCCGCGCCCTTGACGCCGCCACTGCCGCGCTTGACAAAAAATTCTCGCCGGATCAGGCAAAAGTCGTCTTCCAACCCGACGTCCCCGAATATTTTGTGGAAATCCTTGGCGGACTGGAACCGGAAATGCAGCAACGCCGCGACATTCAGGGTATCCGAAAACTCCTTGAACGCATCCAGGCACAAATGACGCTCTCCCCGGAAACTCCGGAACCGACCGAAGAAACCATCAAAAAGTTGCGCGAGACCGCCGTCAGCCTCGTCAAAACGGCTCTCGGGGGCTTCTCCGCCTGACAGACCCCGTCATGAAGCAACTGCCCGTATCCGAATGTCTGGAATTCCGCATCGCGGCCTCCGTGATGGTGTCGGAGCAGCCTTCTTCACTGCCTGATGGCTATGACTCTATCATGCTGAACATCAGCATGCGCAATATTTCCAAGGAACCAGTCAGACTCATCGGCCGCAAGTGGATTATCAACTCGGCGGAAGACCAGTCGGATGTGGTAGAGGGAGATACCGTGTTCAACACCCATCCCTTGCTATGCCCCGGTCAGATATTCAGCATCTCCGGTTTCCATATCGTCCGTCAACCAGCATCTCTCAGTCTTACTCTCCTTGGAAAAGACAATCACGGAGAAAATTTCATTACTCCTCCTTTGGTTATCAGGATCGATAAATCCTCCTAGAAGCCATCCTATCTCGATTTTTTAGTTGAGTTACACCGGAAAATTTGTATGTATTCCGGGCAATAATCTTCTCTTTCTGCATGCGGTACCTTTTGTTCATGGTTCTTATTCTTGTCTGCTGTTCAGGCTTCTACTACTACTCCGTCCAGGAAAAAAAGCTCTCCCCTTCCCTTGTTCAGGCAGAAATCAACCGTCTCCATGAAGAATGCAAGGAACTTGAACAATCGCTGGAACACGCCCAGATCTATCTGACTGTCACCCAGGAGGAAATCCGACAGACGGAGACAACCTTCGCCAGCCAATACCGCACCATCAAAACCAGCATCCGCAAGGAGGAAGAACTGAACAAATCCAAAACCAAGGTTCGCTCGCAAACCGTCCAAAACGAATTGAACCGTCTGCGAGCCCAGCGCAGATGCATCGAAGAAGCTCTGGAAAAAAAGCAAATTCAATTTGAAGAAACCCTCCAGAACCTTGAAACCAGGATGTCCGACCGTTCCGCCAAAATCGACCATATCATTTCACGGGATTGGCAACTGTTGGAAAACCTCAAAAAAGAGCACCGCATCTTCCGCGGCAGACAATCCGGCACAGTCCCCAGCGTCGTCGCCCAGGCCAGAAACAACATGAATAAAAAACACAGGGCACTCAAACAGGAAGATTATAAAAATCGCCTCTCGCAAGAGCTTCAAATCAAGGAAGGAGAATTGAAATACGCTCAGGAACGAAAAGAACTCATCACCCTCCTCAGAAAAATAGACCATCGTTCCGATGCCGTCAAAAACAGCAGGCAAAACCATTCCAGAACCATAGTCTCTATCAACCTTCTGGAGCAACTGGAAGAAGAATACAAGATGGAACGCAACATTCTGACAGGAATTCTTCACTCCGCCCAGATCGAATGCTCGCGCATCAGCGACGAACTGGAAAGCAAACGCTTCGAAGCCGGCACCATCCTCAGCAAACGCATGGAAGAAAACCGCATCCGGCTCTCCGACATTAAGAAAGCGTCCCTAACCATTTGCGGAATTATCGCGGCACTAACGCTTTTCGCCTTCTTCAAGTCGTCCCGCAGGATTTCCAGTTTTTCCTAATGAATCGTCTCATGGAAGAATAAACGCGATGAATTGTTGATTTCCCGCGAATATTCTGCATGATATTCATTTATGGAACAATCTACTTTCTCAGACTGTCTGGAACGCATCGGTGCAGAACCGGAATATATTCTGCCCATGGGCCGCAACAAAGCCAAAGTCTCCATTAAAGCACTGGATGACAATCATAAGCAGGGAAAGCTCATCCTGGTTTCCGCCATCACCCCCACCCCATCGGGAGAAGGGAAAACCACCATCTCCGTAGGCCTTGCACAGGGATTGCAGGTTCTGGGGAAAAAAGTTTGCCTAGCTCTGCGCCAGCCATCCATGGGTCCCGTTTTCGGACGTAAGGGCGGCGCTACCGGCGGAGGAAAGAGTACGATTATCCCGACGGAAGAAATCAACATGCATTTCACCGGCGACTTCCACGCCATCACTTCCGCCCATAACCTCATCAGCGCCGTCATCGACAACGCCCTTTTCTACCGTACCATCAACCTTGATGAGCGCAAAGTCACATGGAAGCGGGTCATGGACATGAACGACCGTTGCCTGCGTTCCATCATCGTCGGTCTCAACAAACAAGGATTTCCTCGCGAAAGCTCGTTCGACATTACGCCCGCCTCGGAAATCATGGCCTGTCTCTGCCTAGCCACTTCCTATGCCGACATGAGAAGCCGCATCGACCGTATCGTCATCGGCTTCACCGTAGACGACAAACCCGTATTCGCCAAAGAACTCGGTATCACGGGAGCCGTCATGGCTCTCCTTAAAGACGCCATGATGCCCAACCTCGTTCGTTCCATGGAAGGAGTCCCTTGTTTTCTCCACGGAGGCCCGTTTGCCAACATCGCCCACGGTTGCAACTCCGTCCTGGCCACCAGGATGGCTCTCCGATATGGGGACTACGCCGTCACGGAAGCCGGATTCGCATTCGACCTCGGCGCTGAAAAATTCCTCGACATCAAATGCCGTCAGACTGGCCTCGCTCCAGACGCCATCGTGATCGTCACCACGGCCCGCGCCCTCAAAATGCACGGAGGTACGGCCCTGGCCGACCTCAAAGTCCCCAATGTCGATGCCGTCCGAGCCGGCCTTCCCAATCTGGCAGCCCACCTGGATGCCGCAGCCAATTTCCAGCGGCCCGTTGTCGTCGCCATTAACAAATTTGCAGATGACAACGAAGAAGAACTCCTGGCGATCCGCGAATTCTGCAAAGACCGCGGAGTCGACTGCGCCGTGGCGGACATTTTCGCCAATGGAGGAGAAGGAGGCAGGGAACTCGCGGAAAAAGTCATCGCCGCCGCCGACCGCCCCAGCCCCAACTTCAAACCTCTGTATGAAGTCAACATTCCCGTCGAAGAAAAAATCCGCACGATCGCTACGAAAATCTACGGTGCCGATGGAGTGGAACTAACCCCTGCTGCACGCAAAAAACTCGCACTCTTCGAGTCCTGCGGTTTGACCAATCTTCCCGTCTGCATGGCCAAAACGCAGAATTCCCTCTCCGACAATGCCAAACTCCGCGGCCGCCCCAAAGGATTCACCGTTACCGTACGAGACTTCGAAATTGCCAACGGAGCAGGCTTCCTCGTCGCCCTCTGCGGGGAAATCATGCGCATGCCCGCCCTGCCCCGCATTCCCAATGCCACGAGCATTGAACTGGACGACGACGGCACCATCCACGGCGTCTGACGTTTTGCCGCCTCCTCCACAGCATTATTTCCCTCATTGTCGTCAAAAACTACTCTGACGATACGATTCAAGCCATTGCCATCAATTATGAAAATAGCCGTTCTCGGAGCAGGAGCCCTTGGATGTTACTACGGCTCCCGCCTCGTCGAAACCGGAAACGACGTCCGCTTCATCATGCGGTCGGAATACGACTACGTTAAAACACATGGACTTCAAGTCCGCAGCCTCCATGGGGACATCAGTCTCCCTAACGTACAAGTATACCGAACTCCGGAAGAAGTCGGCCCGGTCGACCTGGTCATCGTAGCCTGGAAAACAACAGCCAATTCCCATCTCAAGGAAGCCCTGCCTCCCCTGATGGGTCCCGGCACCATCGTCCTCACGCTCCAGAACGGCATGGGCAATGCAGAAGCCATCGCACAAGTCATCCCTGCGGAAAAAATATTCGTCGGACTCTGTTTCATCTGTGCCATGAGGACTGATCCTGGCGTCATTTCCCATCTGGAAGGAGGCAACATCCAGTTCGCCCCCTTCATCCCAACCCCGGAAGGCACAGCCAAAGCGGAAGAGCTGGCCGAACTGTTCGGTAAAGCCCCCATCCCGACCCGAGCCTTTGCCGAAGCGGAAAAAATCCAGTGGTTCAAACTCGTCTGGAACATCCCCTTCAACGGCATGTGCCTGGCCAAGGGCGGCATCTCTGTCGGTGAACTCTACAAAGACCCATCCAATGTCGAGCGTGCACGCCGTATCATGGAAGAAGTAGTTTCTGCGGCCAAAGCCCGGGGCTATACCCTCCGCGACGATCTCGTCGACTACCACATGCAGAGGACGGAAACCATGGGAGGCTTCACCCCGTCCAGCGCTATCGACTACAACATGGGCCGCCCCATTGAGTACGAAGCCATCTGGGGGGCTCCTATAGCCAAAGCTCGCGAAGCCGGAGCCAGCATCCCGGAATGGGAACAACTCGACCGTGAGATCCGCGAACGTCTTGGCATGCAACCCTCTTGATTTTCCCCTGCCTTCCCTCCCATGTTGAAAAACATTCTCGTCCTTCTGATCTCCTGCGGCTTATTCGGTACAGCTCTCATGCCTTGGGAAAACTCCATCCTCAGGAGAGAAAATCAAGCAGGACTTCTCCCCGAGGAGACGCTTGCCGGCGGCGATGCCCTCAACCAGCAAATGGCCATGATCTCCCTTGGAGGACTACGTTCCCTCGTTGCCGCATTCCTAAGTCTGGAAGCCTTCGAAAGCTTTCGCCAGGGAGACTGGCACGGAGTCGAACGCCGTTACAAACAAATTGTTACCCTGGCCCCCCATACAGCCTTTTACTGGGACACGGGAGCCTGGCATCTGGCCTACAACGCCGCATCCTCATTTCTGCGTGACGACCACGATCACCTCCCGATGTCGGAAAAAAGACGCCTTTACAGAGAATACATCGACAAAGGCAAGAACTTCCTCCGCAAAGGAGCTGCAACCAACCCCGACGACTGGTTAGTCCAGTCCCGCCTCGGCAACATCCTCAGCGACACCAAACGCTATCCCGACTTCCAGCAAGCCGCCGATGCCTATGCCCGCGCCAAAGAACTGGGCGCCCCTTCTATTGTTTCCCGTCAGCAATTCTATTCCCTCGCGCGCATCCCCGGCAAGGCGAAAGAAGCCTGGGAACTCGGAAAAGAACTCTACAAAACCCCCGATAACCGCCTCCCCAGCATGGCAACAACTCTCTTTGCCTTGCAAAACAGATTGAACGTACCGGAAAAGGACAGAATCCCTTTCCGGGAACTCTTCCCCTCCGACAAACTAGCCAGGGTCTCCTTCATCAACCAGCTCTCCAACGGCCTCGGCTACCCGACGGACGGAATCAGGGAAGCTCTGGATGCCCTCCCTCCCGCACCGGAGAAGAAAAAATAAGCATTCCCGGCTTGGCAAAGCCTCTCTTCACCTTCATATTGTCCCAAGTACCATGAGCAGATTTGCAATCATCAGCGACATTCATGCCAATCAGGAAGCCCTGGAAGCCGTCCAGCAAGACATCCAGGCCATGGGGTGTACCTCCATCGCTTGCCTGGGAGACATCGTCGGTTACAATGCATCGCCATCCGAATGCCTGGAAATCATCCGAACCCTCGATTGCCCAGTCGTCAAAGGCAACCATGACGAAGCCGCCTCCAGCGACAACAACCCGGAAAAAATGAATCCCGTGGCTTACAACGCCCTGATGTGGACGCGCAGCCAGCTCTCGGAAGAACAAAAGGAATGGCTGAGACGGCTCCGCATGGTACGTAACGTCCCCCCCTTCACCATCGTCCACTCCACACTGGACCAGCCCTCCCTCTGGCATTACATCGTCAATAAATTCGACGCAGTTTCCAACTTCAACTTCCAGTTTACCAACATCTGCTTCCACGGGCATACCCACGTGCCCAAAATCTTCGTCTTCGAAAACGGAGGAGCCACCGAATACGCGGCCAACGACTTCTGCCCGGAACCCGGTAAGAAATACTTCATCAACGTCGGTTCCGTCGGTCAGCCGCGCGACAACGACTGGCGCGCCAGCTACTGTGTGTTCGACACCGATACCAATGCCGTGTACTTCCGCCGCGTCGAATACGACATTGCCAAAACCCAGCAAAAAATTCTGAATGCCGGCCTTCCACCCATGCTGGCCGAACGTCTTGGGAAGGGCGTCTGACCCCGCCAATCAATACCCATGCATCAGCCTTGGTTCGACAACGGAGCATTCCCATTGTTCCTGGCTCCCATGGCCGGAGTCACCGATCCAGTCTTCCGTTCCTTGTGCAAAGAAATGGGGGCCGATGTCGTCGTCACAGAATTCGTCTCTGCTGAAGGCGTTCTTGCCTGCTGGGAACGCAACAGGCGTTACACAGAATTCGAAGAAGTCCACCGCCCCATTGGTATCCAGCTCTTCGGGGCGGACGGTCGCAACATGGGCGAAGCCGCTAAAATCATTGTCAACGAACTCCGCCCGGACTTCATTGATATCAACTGCGGCTGCCCCGTCTCCAGAGTCGTCGGTAAAAACGGAGGTTCATCCCTTCTCAAAAACCTTCCCCTCCTTGCCTCCGTCGCACGGGGAGTTATCCTGGCCGTCGGAGACCTCGTCCCCGTCACCGCCAAAATCAGAACCGGTTGGGACGCCGACTCCATTTGTACTCCGGAAACCTGCAGGATCCTCACGGATGAAGGTATCTCCATGATCACCATCCATGGCAGAACGCGCGCCCAGCAATACTCCGGCAAAGCTGACTGGGATATGATCGATTTCTGCGCACGCGCCGCTTCCGTTCCCATCATCGGAAACGGCGACGTCAATTCCGCTCAAATGGTAGAACATATCCGGAACACCTCCGCCGTCCGTGGAATCATGATTGGCCGTGCCGCCATGGAAAATCCTTGGATATTCTCCGAAGCCAAACACTACCTCACTCACGGCGAACACCTCCCCCGCAAAAGTATCCGCGACAAATGGGATCTCATCATACGGCACGCCAGGCTTTCTCTGGAATCCGGCAGATACGGAGACGAACTTCACACCATGAAATTCATGCGCGCCCGCTTCGTCGCCTACACCAAAGGATTCCCGGGAGCAAAAGACCTCCGATCCCGGCTCGTTCACATCAAAACAATGGACGAACTCATAGATTTAGCCCAGTCTGTATAGCCAATGTACATACCAAAGTGCCTATCCTACAAAAAAATAGCACTTTTAACGACTTCCCGGGCTTCCTTCGGTTGACTTTCCCCCTCCCATCTGTCATAGAATAAGGGATATTGAATACGGTGCGGAAACGTGCTGTCTCTCTCGAAAATCAATCCTCATCCCGACGTGTATTCTAACGAATCCTATCTCATTGAGCTTCTAACGGAGGCGGGCTACCTGTCTCCGGAAATCATTCAGTACGCGCAGAGCCAGATCTCTCCGCCCGAATCACTGATTGATGCCCTGATCAGACTTCAGTACCTGACGGAAGACATCATTGCCGCCGTATGCGCCAACAACGCAGCAATGGCTGTCATCGACCTGGCTTCCATGTCTGTCCCTCCGGAAATCATCGCCATGATTCCAGCTGATACGGCCCGCCGTTTCAAAGCTATTCCCTTTGCAGACGACGGTTTTTCGCTCAACATCGCCATTGCCGATCCGCTCAATTTTGAAACGCTCGACAGCCTTCCCGCCATCCTGAAGCGTGACGTCATCTTCCATGTCGCCACGGCATCGGCTATCAAAAAAGCCCTCGAAGAATACTATCCGGAACAAATCATGCCGGCTGCCGGTATGTCCTTCGGCGACGAAGACGGAGACGCTCCTATCATTCGCCTCGTCCAGCAAATGCTCGTCGACGCCCACAAGATGCGGGCATCCGACATCCATATCGAACCGATGGAAGACCGCCTTCGCATTCGTTTCCGTGTGGACGGCAAACTCATCGAAACCGCCACGCACCCCAAAAAGCTCCTCGGCCCTATCATCGCCCGTATCAAGGTTATGAGCTCTACCATGAGCATCGCCGAAAAACGAATGCCTCAGGACGGACGAATCCAAGCCAATGTCGGAGAAGACAAGCAAATCGACCTCCGTGTCTCCTCCGTCCCCAGTAACCACGGCGAAAGTATCGTCATGCGTATTCTGGATAAATCCGCTCTTGTTCTCGGTCTCCCTCAGCTCGGTTTCTTCTCGGACGATGAAGCTACTTTTGACCGTCTCATCACTCTGCCCGACGGCATCATTCTGGTAACGGGTCCCACCGGTTCCGGTAAGACAACGACGCTCTACGCCTGTTTGAACTACATTAACCGTCCGGACAAGAAGATCATCACCGTGGAAGACCCTGTCGAATACGAACTTTCCGGGATCAATCAGGTTATGGTCAAGGCCGACATCGGCATGACATTCGCCGCAGCCCTCCGAGCCATGCTCCGACAAGCTCCCAACATCATCATGATCGGGGAAATTCGAGATGCCGAGACTGCCAATATCGCCATCAACGCATCCCTGACGGGTCACCTTGTCCTCTCGACCCTCCACACCAATGACGCTCCAAGCTCCGTTGCCCGTCTCGCAGACATGGGCATCAAGCGATTCCTTATCGCTTCCGCCGTCCGTGCCGTCATGGCCCAGCGACTCGTCCGCAAACTTTGCGACAACTGCAAACGGGACGGTTCCCTCACCGATCGCCAGGCACAGACACTCAATATCGACGTTTCCCGCCTCGTCCCCGGTCAGATCAAGGGGCCGCGCGGTTGCGACAAATGCCGCAACAAGGGTTACAAAGGCCGTATGGGACTTTTTGAAATCTTCGAAATCGACGACGAAGTGCGCAACATGATCAATGACAACCTCACCACGCCCCAATTGAGACACCGGGCGCGGGAACTCGGCATGAGAACCCTCCGCGAAGACGGCGTCCGTAAAATCCTGGCCGGGCTCACCTCCGCCGATGAAGTATTCCATGTCACCATGGGCGACTCCAACTAATCCTATTGCCACTCACAACAGCTATTTTCCATGGACACCAATCTTACACTGGAACTTTTCATCGGCAGAGGAATGATTGACCGTTCCCTTGCCCGCGACATCAAAGAAGAAATGATGAACAGCGGCAAGGAACTCCCGGAAGTCCTCTCCAACTTCGGCATCATCGGAAACAAGGACGACATCTGGCAAGTCATCGCCAGCGACCTCGGCGTCGAATGCATCAATCTGGATAATTTCACGCCCGATCCTGTCATCCTCAATCAATTGCCCGCTTCCCTCGTCCGCCTGCACGGAGCCCTTCCCGTCCGTGTCGGTCCGGAAGGCATCTACGTCTGCCTCGTCGATCCCCTCAATCCGCAAACGGTTGAAGATCTCCGTTTTGCCGCCGGTAAAGACATCTTCCTGCTCGTTGCCCCGGACTATCAGGTCCAGGCCCGCATTAACGAATACTACGGAGGTGCGGAAGCCGCCATGAACGACCTCATGAGCGAGTTGGACAAAATGCAGACAGCAGATAACGGTGACGGAACTGACGAAGCCAACGCCGCCCCCATCATCAAATTTGTGGATCTCGTCCTCCTTCAGGCCATCAAGGAACGCGCATCCGACATTCACTTCGAGCCCTTCGAAAAGGAATTCAAGATCCGTTACCGCGTCGATGGGGCCTTGCTGGAAATGCAGCCTCCGCCTATTCACCTTGCCGTGCCCGTTATCTCCCGCGTCAAAGTCATGTCCAACATGAACATTGCCGAACGCCGCGTCCCGCAGGACGGTCGTATCGTCAAACAGGTTGGAGACCACTCGGTGGATATGCGTGTATCGACTCTGCCCACTCAATATGGTGAGTCCGTCGTGCTTCGTATTCTTGACCGCTCCTCCGTCAACCTCAATCTGGATAACCTCGGGCTTCCACGACACATCCATGAATACATTCTGGAAACCGTCAACAAGCCTAACGGCATCTTCATCGTGACGGGACCGACCGGCGCCGGTAAAACAACGACACTCTACGCCGCTCTCCGGGAAATCAATACCATTGATGCCAAGGTTCTCACCGCCGAAGATCCCGTCGAATACGATATCGACGGCATTGTCCAGATCCCCGTCAATGAAGCCATCGGGCTTGACTTCCCCATGGTACTCCGAGCCTTCCTCCGTCAGGACCCCGACCGCATCATGGTGGGGGAAATGCGAGACATGGAAACCGCGCAGATTGCCATCCAGGCATCCCTGACAGGCCACCTTGTTCTCTCCACCCTCCATACCAACGACTCTGCCGGTGCCGTCACACGACTTGTTGACATGGGTTGCGAACCTTTCCTCGTCGCCGCATCTCTGGAAGGCGTCCTGGCCCAGCGACTCGTCCGTACCATTTGTGCTGACTGCAAGACCCCCTACGAACCATCCTCCACCATCCTGAGCCAATTGGGAGTATCTCCCTATGAACTGGGAGACAAGAAGTTCTACACCGGACAGGGGTGCGATCGCTGCTCGAACTCCGGATACAAGGGGCGAAAAGGTATTTACGAACTGCTCGACATCAACGACACTCTTCGCGACATGATTACGGAGAAAGCCCCCAGCGTGGTTCTCAAGCAAAAGGCCATCGAAATGGGTATGTCGACACTTCGCGAAGACGGTCTCCGGAACATTTACGAAGGTAGAACAACCATCGAAGAAGTTCTCAAATACACCTAAAGACATCTCCGAATCTTCGTATCCCCATGTTACAAACTTCATTGATTTAAACACTACCAATAACAACCTATGGCTAAATACCAATACGCTGCTCTTGACCACAAGGGCGAAACCCAGACGGGAACTCTCGAGGCCAATTCCGAAGCAGAAGCTTTGGAAAAAATCCGCGCCACAGGCCTATATCCAACGGAAATCGTTGAAGCAGGCAAAGGCAAGCTCCAGGCTACAGCCAAACCTAAAAAGTCAGGATCTAAAAAGAAGGGAGATTCAGGCAAAAAGGGCAAAACAGGCGGCAAGATCAAGACCAAAACCCTCATGATCTTCACACGCCAGCTCGCTACCCTGATTGATGCTGGCCTTCCCCTCCTCCAATCCCTTACCGTTCTCGGCAAGCAGGAAGCCAACCCAAACCTTAAGGCAACAATCAATGCTCTCGGAGATGCCGTCCAGAGTGGAGCTACTTTCTCCGAATCTCTGGCTCAGCACCCGAGGATTTTCAACAAACTTTTTGTCAATATGGTGAAGGCCGGTGAACTTGGCGGTGTGTTGGAAATCGTTTTGAACCGACTGGCCGAATATCAGGAAAAGGCTCAGAAGCTTAAGAGCAAGATCGTCTCCGCCATGGTGTATCCGACCATCGTGCTTTGCATCGCCGTCGGTATCTTGATCTTCCTCATGATGGTTATCGTGCCCAAGTTCAAAACCATGTTTGCCGATATGGGAACGGATTTGCCCGCCATCTCCCAGTTCGTCTTCGGTATCAGTGACTGGTTCATGGAACCTGCCTTCCTGCTTCCCAACGGAGCATGGCTCATCATCCTCGTACCCGTTTTCGTCGGCGTATACAGGACGCTCAGCAAATCTCCCAAGGGACGCCGCAAGATCGATGAAACCATCCTCAACATCCCGTTGATCGGCCCGATTCAACGCCGTAGCGCAGTTGCCCGTTTCGCTCGTACGCTCGGTACTCTCGTGACTTCCGGTGTACCCATCCTCCAGGCCCTGAACATCACCAAGGACACCGCAGGCAATGCCATCGTCGCCGATGCTATTGAACGCGTATATAACTCCGTCAAGGAAGGTGAATCTATCGTAACCCCGATGACATCTTCCCATATTTTCCCGCCGATGGTCATCTCCATGGTGGACGTCGGTGAAGAAACAGGTCAGCTCCCGGAAATGCTTCTGAAAGTTGCCGATGTGTATGATGATGAAGTGGATAACGCCGTCGGTGCCATGACGTCCATGATGGAACCCTTGATGATCGTCTTCCTTGCCGTCATCGTCGGTGGTATCGTGTTCGCCATGTTCCTGCCCCTCCTTCAGGTTATCGAAAAGATGGGCTAAAGAGAAAATCAGCTCATGAAACTCGGATCCTATACAACTCGCGCCCGCAGGGGGTTTTCACTCGTGGAAATCCTGACGGTGATGTTCATCATCGTCATCCTGATGACCTTCGTCGTAGCAGCCTTCGGCTGGGTCGAAACCAGCAAGCGGGAACGCACGGCGCAGGTGTTTGTCCAGCGAATCTCCTCGGCTCTTGAGGAATTCAAAATGGACAACGGATTCCTCCCCGACGGTGACGGTTCTGAAAGCAGCACCAATACGGTTTACCAAGCCCTCTTCGGCGATTACAACGAAGACGGCATTCCGGATAAAGATCCTGTAACCAAGGCTCGCCTTCCCATTTATGTGGAGGAACTCAATCCGCTCCAGCAGAACAAGAGTGAGCCTTATGTCGTCAAATTCAAAGGCAAATTCTGTCTGATGGATCCTTGGGGGGCACCCTACCGTTACCGCCTCGGTTTCCAAGAAAAAGATTCCAAGGGAGCCTTCGGCAGAGGAATCAATCCCGACTTTGACTTCTGGTCCCTGGGTCAGGACGGTCAGGGGAATCTGACGGAAAGCAATCTTGGCGTCAATGCCGATAATATCGGCAACATGTAAAGCTACCAACTTATTCAACAATTACTCAAAAAGGCTGTTCCATCATCTGGTGGAACAGCCTTTTTTTGTATTTTCCGAAGCTAGAAAACACAAAATTGAATCATAATCATCATCCTAATTTGGCGGAAAAGACGGATGAATAATCCGCTATTATTTTTTCATGTTGAATTCATACTCTCTCAGACGTTTCCTCGCAGCACTTCTTGCTACAGGATCGCCTGCTTCTTTTGCCGTATCAACCATTGACACTATCAATCAAGCTATTCAACAGGCATCCACGGGAGAAACCGTAGATTTCCCAATTCAGGAAGATATCCTCATACCTTCTCATCAGGTCGGTGGCGATCCTTATGCCGCTCAAGAGTGGGGCGCGATCATCAATCCCGAAGGAGTCACACTTCAAATTTCCGGTCTTCAAAGCAATGGACAAAAATCGTCTTTCACCGGCGGAGAAAGAACGGAGTTCGTCGATTTGACCCGGCCTCTACTCAACCAGAATGGAGCCAGCATGAAACTGGAAAATCTCACATTCGACAATTGCTATTACTATAGGAAAGGAAGAACGGCTCCCCTCGGTGGAGCTATCGCTAATTTCGGAGGAACGTTGGAAGTTCGTTCTTGCGATTTTAACGGCAACGGCATCAGAGGATATGACCGATTCTGCGGCGGAGGAGCTATTGCCTCGGCCTGGCCCATCCAAAATGATCCGATAAGACCCAGTACAACCCTTCTCATCGATTGCACCTTCACCGGCAATTTTGCCACAACCGATCCCGCTATCGATCACTCGGCTCAGGGTGGCGCTTTCTACAATGATGAAATATCTCCTTCCATAGTACGCCAATGCGTATTTAACAACAATTACATAATCGTCAACAAAATGGGAACGGGTAATACCTCCGGAGGAGGAGCTATTGGTGACTTTGGTCCCATGGAAATTGATGGATGTTCTTTCTCGGGCAACCATGTCGTTTCTACCGGGAATACTGCTGCCTTAAGCGCAGCCATCTACGGCGGGGCTATCTGGTCAATTTGCGATCTGAATTCCATCAATTCTCTCACCATTCGCAACTCGGTCTTCGAAAACAACTACATCCAGACTCTCTATCGCCAAGCCATGGGGGGAGCCATCTGCCTCCGGGGGACAGCTCTCAACACGATCATCGACAGTTCTTTCTTCAATAATTTCAACGCCTCTTCCAACTACTACGGTGGAGCCATCGACACTGCCGGACCTCTCAACCTGATTGCGGAAACGAAGGACGTCGTCTTCAGTGGCAACAGGCACTTCGTCACCCAAGTCGAAAACGGGCTGGCCCAAGACGGACTCTCCAACGCCATTACAACACGCGCCGGCGGTTTCCTCAACCTCGTCGCCGCCTCCCAGGCCAAAATCGTTTTCGACGACTCCCTAATGGCTGCCAATAATGACACGCCACTCAACATCAACCCGGATACCATCGCTCTGAACAACGAAACGAATGAAAAGGTCGACAACCCGTACTCCCATGACGGAGAAGTACAGTTCAACGACGGCGTAACCGTCAACAACTTCACGGTCAACCTGGACAACGGTTCCCTCCGCGTCGGCGACAAAACCTTCATCAAGGGAACCGTCAACGCAAGGACGGGCACCGCCCTCCTGATCGACGGATTCACTACCATAGCCCAGGGAGAAAAGTTCGCCTTGGAAATCCTGGGACCCCCAACTCCGGGCACGGACGGAAACTACAATGTCACGGGAACGGAAGACGAACACACCATCCGAGTCCGGATGAACGACGCCATGGTCGCCGCCACGGATACCAACCCCGTCTGGAACTTCGCCGACGGCTCCTCTCTGAATGCCGGGCCGGGCAAGCTCGTCTTCGTGCTGGACATCAGCGGCATCCAGTCCAGGCCGGAGGAACTCCACCCCTTCATCTTCTCCCACACGCAATCCACCGAAACCACCCAGGCAAGCGTGGCCGGTGCCAAACACGTCTACCTCGTCGATGACGATGGATGGTCCCTCGAATACGAACCCTATACCGCCAACGGGACGACCTACGACCGCTTCGACTTCCTGTCCGGTCAATACGGAGTGGAACTCCCCCAGCCACCATCCCCCATCGATCCGGAGTTCCCGGTCGACCCTGAATTCCCGGTAGATCCTCCGACGCCTCCCGCTCCGGCCTGGAACGCCCCCCTCGGCGTCGGCACCGTCCAGGTCAACACGCTTTGGACCTCCGTCCGGTCTCTCTGGTCCTTCTCCGACAATGCCCGGACCAATACCCGGTACAACCTCAAGCTGGAACGCAACGTGGCCTTCTGGGTTTCCGGCATCGGCAACTACTACACCCAGGAAAACCAGGACTTTTCCACGGGGTACCGCTACCGTTCCCTGGGATACGCGGCGGGCGGCGAGTACGCCTTCGCCAACAACTGGACGATGGGCATGGCCGTCGGCACCCTCTGGGGAGACCATGACGTCAACAACGGCCTGGGGCGCATCGACAAAGACACCAACATCGGCCTCCTCTACGGAACCTACGGGATGGCTCTCAACCGGCAAAATGCCTTCATCCTGGACATGCAGGCCGGCTATGCCCGCTCCAGCAACAAAGGTACAACGAGGATGCAGGCCGTATCCGAGGACAACCTGGGCGGGAAATGGACCGACCAGGCCTGGATGCTGGACGTGAAGGCGATCTGGAGCCATCAATTGAACGAAAGGCTTTTCCTGGAAACCTTCACCGGGCTCCAGTACACCTTCGCCGACCAGAACGACTACACCCTCAGCGGCGAGAAGTACCAGTACCGTCTCTCGGACGGCAGCATGAACGAGCTGCGCGCTACCGTGGGAACCGGTCTCCGTTACCGGGGTCATCTAGGAAGCAAGGCCTTCACGGCCTACGCGAAGGCGGGAGTGATCCAGGACTTGAACCGTAAGACGCCCCGGGTCGACGTCCAGGGCAATAGCCATTTCTGGACAGCCTGCGGCAGTAAACCGGGAAGGACGTCGCTGAGCACGGCGTCGGGCATGCGTTTGCAGCTTACGGAAGGTCTGAGCGCCTCGGCGAACTACAATCTTGAAGCGGCCGAGAAGAGCCTCATGCAGACGGGAAGCGTCAGTCTCATTTACGAATTCTGAGTTTCTTCCGGATACCTCTCCGGTTCACCGGAGAACCAGGAGAGGTTCCTTGATTTTCCGTTCGAAGAGAATTGCGGTATTCTCTGAGATCCGGAAACGGGAGTAGGCTCAGGACGGTTCTCTTGCAAAACCGTAGATTGGGTCGCTTCCAAAATAAGCTCCTCCGACCTTCAGCCGAAAGTCGGAGGAGTTAATCTATTGACAATGAGGCGAATATATTTTTCATTATTCTGTTCAAGACAATGACCGAACAGTGCTTTACAATATTGAGGAAGATGGTGGTAGAAATACTTCAACCAAGAGTCGCTCCTTCTTTTTGTTGAAAGAACAATAAGCATGCCACCGTATCAACACTGAACGATTTGTCTATTTCATGAAATTTTCCATTCATGCTCTTCTCATTGCCGCCACGTGCCTGACATGCGCATGGGCATCCCCCTCCGAACTCATTCTGCGAGACAACGCCCCAGCACCGAAATGGGACCAGGGATACGGTGTCGGCAATGGCCGTGTGGCCGCCCTTGTCTACGAAGGTTTTCCCAATGCCGTCATTCTGCTGAACGAAAGCTCAATCTTCTCCAAAAAGATCTTCTCTATTCCCCCGAATGTGGACAAAGCCATCCGCGAAGCACGGGAGCTCTGCAACAAGGGAGAATACCAACAGGCCGACAAAGTCTTCAATGAACGCATTTTGACTCCACCTTCGGAAAGCGGCAGCTACCTGCCAGCCGGATTCCTGCGCATCGGCTTCCCCTCGGGAGACGCCGCTTTCGACGTATTCCGTACTCTCGACATGCGCAAAGGTGTCGCCACTAACGGATTCACCCTGCCGGACGGCACCCAGGAAATGCAGGTTCTTGCAGCTCCCAAAACGGATTGTATCGCCACCCGTATCACAACCAACTCCGGTAAGTCACTTCGTCTTTCCTTCTCGCTGGATCACCCTCAGCTTAAAGCCGACCTCGACGAAAAACGCGGAGAACTCGTCCTCAAGGGACAAGCTCCCAACGGAGGTACGCGGTATGAAACACGCGTCCGCATTCTTCCCGGCAAAGGCGTCATCCAACAGGATGGAGACAAACTGGTCGTTACCGGCGGCAATGAGCTCATCCTGCTTGCATCCACTGTCACCGATTACAACATTGATACCCCTTCCCAGCCGCTCGATATAAACCTCTCACAGGCCAACAAAGCCATTCTCGACAAAGCCAGCCAACTCGGCTGGAGCAAGCTTGCCCGGGAAGCGGAATCCTACTATGCCCCTCTCATGGATCGTTGCAGCATCGACATCGGCGACAGTCCTGACGAAGTACGTGCCATGACCACTCCGGAACGCATCAAACGCATCAAGAAAGGGGAAAAGGATCCCGATCTCGTCGAACAACTCTTCCAATTCGGACGTTACTGCGTGATCTCCAATTCCCGTCCCGGCGGTCTCCCCAGTACCTTGCAGGGCCTCTGGAACCCCTCGATGAATCCCCCCTGGCAATCATGTTACTTCCTCAACATCAACTGTCAGATGAACTACTGGCCTGTTGAGACAACCAATCTCGGAAAATTCCACATCCCCTTTACCGACTTCGTCAACGGCCTCCTGCCCGGAGGACAAAAACTGGCAAAAACGCTCGGTTACCCCGGATTCTGTCTGGCTCACAACACGGACTGCTGGCGTGAGTCGTACTTCCGTCACAGGGTCATTACGGCGGCTCCGGCTCTCCTCAACGGCGCTTGGGCAACCAGCCACATTCTGGAACACTACCGCTATGGAGGCGACAAGGAATACCTTGCCAAATCCCTTCCCATCCTCCGGGAAAGTGCCCGTTTCCTGCTCTCCTGGCTGCAGCCCGAACCTGAAACCGGATTGCTGATCACCGGCCCCGCCAACTCGCCCGAATGCGGTTTCATCTATACCGACAAGGAAGGCAAACAAGCTAAAGCCACCATCAGCAACGGTACTACTCACGACATACTCGTTGCCCGGGAAGCCCTCCGTAACTACCTGGAAGCCTGTGAAGAACTCGGAAAAACCAACGACGAACTCTACACACAAGTCAGGACAACCCTGCCTCGTGTCGCCATCCCGGCCATCGCCCCGGACGGACGCCTGGAGGAATGGCGCCGTGGACAAACGATTCAGGATCCCGGACACCGCCATCTCAACCACTGCTACGGTATCTTCCCCGGCAATGAATTCGACGTCTTCAACACGCCGGACTACGCCAATGCCGTCCGCAAGTCCATCGACTACCGCTGTTCGCACGGTGGAGGCCAGACAGGCTGGAGCGCCTCCTGGCTCATCAACCTCTATGCTTCCCTCCGGGATGGAGAAAAAGCAGCCGAATACATCGACAAACTGCTGAGAACACGTATCGGAGTCAACCTCTTCGACATGCATCCCCCATTCCAGATCGACGGAAACTTCGGCATGACGGCCGGCCTCGCCCAATGCATGCTCCAAAGCCAGATTGTCAAAAACGGCAAACGCGTCATCAGCATTGCACCCGCCCTCTCCAAAGATTGGAAGGAAGGCTCGGTCACTGGTCTCAGAGCCCGCGGAGGCATCAACGTAGACATTCATTGGACGGATAAGGAAATCACCGCCGACATCCGTGCCACGCGCCCCGGAACCTTCCTTCTGGAATACAATGGTCAATTCCTTAATACCAGCATGAAGCAGGGAGAATCCCGCCAGGTCACATTCCCTCGGATTCGGCAATAATCCCAATAACCCCGTCTATCCCCCCATACAACTCCGTCTATCCGGCAACTATACTGGATGGACGGAGTTTTTTATTGCCGTCTACTCCCTGTTTGTCGAAACCAGCCCCAATATCGTTCTACTGGGGTACTCACAGGTAAATTCCAACCTCTTCTCCCCAAATTTACCTCTGTTCCCAATGCTCCATGGCTGGATTCCGGAATTCTGAAAGTAAATCCTCTTCCATTACTTTACCTTCGCATGCACCGTATCCAGCAACACGCCGGTATCAGGATGGGTTCCCGTGCTAATGAAATGAATGTAGCTCACTCCATTGGGAGACGGAGTCGACATATTCAGATTTCCTACCTTCACGCCATCCAGAAAAACCAGGGCGGCTTTATTCTTCCAGGCAATTGTCGCTTCATGCCAGGAGTCGGTCTTAAAAGGTACCTTCTTCATCCCAATCGACAGGTGGGGAGAAGGAGACAAGCGTATGGGAAACGTGAACAAGGCATAATCCTTCGCCGTTGTATCGCACGCGTTGAACAGACGGTCCATCAGGGAAACCTGCAAGCCGGAATCATCTGTCTGTCCTCCGGATGGCACGCGGAACCGGAACTTCACGATTCCTGTCGTTCCATTGGGGAAATTCCAGGTTGCTCCGCCGTTTTGATAATCCACCTTCGCTTTCTCATTAACAAGAGAGGAATCATCCAGACGACGAATTTGCAACACGCGGCGTGATGCATCATCCGGATCCTCCACCAGTATCGCACCCTGCTTGCGATTATAGCTGCAATGTCCCCTCTTCTGCGGAATGTAGGTATGAACAGTCCACTGTGCATCCAGATCCTTTCCGGTTTGGGTACTCCGTTCTTTCCCTGCCACCCATCGGCGATCTACAATAACCAGCTTTCTGTGATTCTTATGCTGTCCGAGGGAGACAAGCATGCGGTTCTTATCCAGTTGTACCAGTTCACTCTGATGCTTGCCCCTGTCTTCCGGACCGTTCAATGTCGCATATTCCGGGTGATTCCGTAATTCATCCAAGATAATTTCACGGAAACCGTACCACGATTTACCCTCGTCATCGGACATGGCAATGTGGTGGGAATCCCGGTTGGTAAAAACATCTTCCCACTGCCCGTTCCCCGCCTCGGCATTCTCAGGCAGAGCCATGGTATTAGTCCAAAGGGAAACGATAGTTCCGTCATTCAGGCGAGCCAGAGTATTCATCGTCAATGTTCCGAAAAAACGGGAAGGTTCTGCCTTGCTCCACGTATCCCCTCCATCCTTGGAAAAAGACTGCCACGCCTGATCCTGAGATGTCCTGACAAGAGCCCACAACATACCGTTTTTCATTTCCAGAACCGTAGCTTCCACCGCATTGTTATACCACCGGGTACCCTGGTGCGGCGGCTTTACGTCGTGCCGTGGAGACGTAATGGCATCCTTGGACACCTTCCACGTCAATCCTCCGTCGTCGGAAATATGAAACCGGGTTCCATTAGCCATGACATGAAACGGGATGAGAATCCTTTTCCCCTTATTGATAAACAGGGGCGTTCGCATGATTCCTCCCAGTTTTTTCAAATTCTTCCTCTTCTCCGGATCCTTCCAGTCAGCTTCCAGCTTCCCATCATTCGTTACAGCCAGCCATGTCCCGTCCAAACCACCCCGGGAGATAAAGATGAAACCACCGATCGGCTGAACACGAATCCACTCCCCTGTCGCAGGATTCCGGGAAAAAGCCGGAGATTCCTTGGGAATCCCCCCGAAATTGGGAGGATAGGAATCCGAAGCATTCCGCATCTCCCAAGTACTCCCGTTGTCCAGGCTCACAAGATAATCGGGAGCATTCCGCGTCCCGGAATAGTGACGGATCTCTTTCTGACTGACACGCACCAAACCTCGTCCGGCATCGGATGGAGGCGTTGCGACAACTATTGGTTCCAATCCGGCAGCCGCAGGATGTTGAGCCTCGCAAAAACCCGGAAAACAGGCAATCAATATCAGGGGGAGTACTTTCATACGGGATATATATGATAAAAAACAGAATTCCGGCAGACAAGAAGAATTCGAAGACAAAGGAATTTACTCATTGTCTTTATCAAAAAATCAAGGATGATCAATTACCATGAAAGATCCCGAACAAACAATCGGAAACATGATCGATAAACAGGGTGTCGCTTTCATTGCTTCCATTGATGAAAGCGCTTTCCCCAACGCGAAAGCCATGCTTCCCCCCAGAAAAAGAGAGGGAATCAAAAAATTCTATTTCACGACGAACACTTCGTCCATGAGAGTCGCCCAATACAAGAAAAACCCCAAAGCCTGCATATATTTCTGCGACAGACGCTTCTTCCGCGGCGTCATGCTGATTGGAACAATGAATGTGCTCGAAGACCAAGTCAGCAAGAAAATGATCTGGCAGGATGGAGACACCATGTATTATCCCGGAGGAGTAACGGATCCGGATTACTGTGTCCTATGTTTCACAGCACAATCGGGACGATACTATGCCAATTTCAAATCGGAAGATTTCAAGATTATTTAACTGCTTTTATATGAAAACAAATTTTGATCTCCGGACCGTTATCCTTCATAGAATGAAACTTCAATTCGTACACTCTCCCATCCTGCTGATACTAGCGCTTGCCCTCACGGCCTGCGATGAAAACAAAGAACAACTCCACGACACCATCAAGGAACTGAAAAGCCAGCCCGCCACTCGCCAGCTCGGCTTCCAGCTCAACAGGTTCCAGCGCGGAGAAACTGGTATCAATGCGTACTTCAACAACAAAACCGCACTGAACCTTGCTACGGAACTAGGTGAATACGAGACCGTTGCCCTCCTGTTGAAAATGGGGGCGGATCCCAATCTGAAAGATCATTCCGAGGAAGAAGCTACCTTCCCGCTGTGGACAGCGCTCGGAAAACAGAATTGGGAAATCGTGCGCCTGTTACTTGCCGCCGGGGCCGACCCCAATGCCAAGGTAGAAGCAGGGGAAGAATGGACCTCCGTTGTATCCCGAGTTGTGGAATCAGAAAACAATGAAATCGCCCGGCTCTTCTTCGACAAGGGAGCAAGTCCCGAGGCATACAACAGCGATGGAGAAACCCCTCTCATGATGTTCGCCGATAATAACAATGTCCAAATGACACGCTACCTCCTCTCCAAATATGGCAATACCCTGCTCGAAGGCAAAGCCGGTCAGTATGCATTGCAAAATGCCATCACCAGCTATTCCTTCGATGTTGCCGGAATCCTCCTCAGCCAAGGAGCCGACGCTACCCTCAAGGACCAAGAGGGGAATACTCTCCTCCATCATCTGTTCAAAACAGGTAATATATACATGCAGGCAAACGGGAAACACCAGGCACAAGAATTGATCCACCAGATTGATCTGCTCCTGCAACACGGAGTCGACATCAACGCCGTCAATCAAGATGGGCTCTCCGCCTTGCATTATCTCGGTCAAAAAATTCGAAACGCCCAAAACAGGGATGCCGTCACTCAAATAGCTCTATTCATGATTAAAAAAGGAGCCGACTTGTTCGCCAAAACACCTAATGGAGTAACGGCAAGCGACATGTTCCTGAACTTCAAGGATAACGACGAACTCATCCGATTGATCGAAACCCGGATGAAAGAAAGAACGCAACAAAAGCCAGTTAATTCCGAATCCTGACCACCAGTATTTTCCAACGTCTTCCCAACGTCCCCCTGCATCCGTCTATCCGGAATACCCGGTAAATCCAAGCACCAGCTTCTTTTTTCTGGGCTTCGCCCGTGGCAATTTACAAGCTTGTCACGAATCATAGTCTGGGCTAACATCCCCGCGCCCTCATGAAGACTTATATCCTGCGACGCCTCCTGCTCATGCCCTTCACATTGCTTGGCGTCACCTTCATTGTCTTCTGTATCACGCGTTTTGTCCCCGGCGGGCCGGTAGAGCAAATGATGCAGCAACAGGCCATGAGCGCCCTCTCCGGTAAAAAAGCCGGAGGCCAGCAAAGCAACACCTCCATCAGCGAGGCGGACATGGAAAAACTGGAGGAACAATTCGGGCTTCAGGAACCTATCCTCGTCGCCTATGCCCAATGGCTGGGCATCCTGCCCCGGAAAATTGAGATTGCCAAGGAAGACTTCCTTTCCCATCCCACACCGGCAGATGATACTCCGGATCCAGCTTACGGAGGCAGCTCCCGCCTGCATACGCGCGTCCTCGTCCCTGAAACGGGAGAAGAAATCATCGTCACTCGCACGTCTCCCGACAGTGAAACCGTCAAAGATGCCTTCTTTGCCGGAAACCATGCTCGCAAAGCAGCCGACGAAGGCTGGAACATCATCCTGGAATCCCCCCGGCACCGCGCCGAACGCTGGGCGCAACGCATGAGGGAAAGCGACCAGAACGTCATCGACGACAAGGCCGGAACTTATGCCTGGCGTGCTGAAATCTATAAAAACCGTTTCGATGGCCTGCTTCAGGGAACCCTGGGCAATTCTTTCAAATACAATGAGCCTGTCTGGGACATGATCAAGGAGCGCATCCCCATTTCTCTCTACTTCGGCATTCTCAGCGCTATTCTGACTTATTCCGTCTGTATCCCTCTGGGCATCTTCAAGGCTATTCACCACCGCTCCCTGGCAGACAATCTTTCTTCCGTCCTGATCTTCCTCGGATATTCCGTTCCGGGATTCGCTCTGGGAGCCCTCCTCGTCGTATACCTGGGAGCCCGCCTGGAATGGTTCCCCCTGTGCGGACTGACCTCCCCGGACTTCAACCAGATGGACCTCGCCGGACAAATCAAGGATCTGGCGCACCACACCGTTCTTCCCCTGCTCTGCTACGTCGTCGGTTCGTTTGCCGTCACTACCATGATGATGAAAAACAACCTCATGGACAATCTCTCGGCAGACTACGTCCGCACCGCCATGGCCAAAGGCGTCAGCTTCAAAGGAGCGGTATACAAACACGCCTTTCGCAACTCCTTTATCCCGATAGCCACCACTCTGGGCAGCCTCATCAGCGTCATCGTCGCAGGTTCCATGCTCGTAGAACGCGTCTTCGATATTCAAGGCTTCGGCATGTTGAGCTACCAAGCCCTGATGGACAAGGATTACTCGCTTATCATGGGCACTCTGCTTCTCACCTCCTTCCTGATGGTACTAGGCAACCTGCTCTCGGACATCATCGTCGCCGCCGTCGATCCCCGCGTCAAATTCGAATAACTCCCCCATGGTTCGCAAGATTGCCTTCATCCTCATCGCCTGTGCCATTCTCTCCGCAGTGGGAGAATACTTCGGGCTTCTGATCCCTACACTAAGCTGGCCTTTCACCGTTGCCCGGGAGATGTCCATCCTGCAATGGCACTGCGGTATGCCGGACAGTGCCAATCCCTTCCTGTACCAAGGCAGCTTCCTGTGGTTCGGATGGGTCTGTTCGCTTGTCCTGTTCCTCATCGGCCTCTGGCTTTACCGCCAGCCGAAGCACCGTTTCCAGCCCACTCCCATCACCGCCCGGCGGCTAGCCCGTTTCAAAACAATCCGCCGCGGTCACATCTCGTTGATGATCCTCGTCACCATGGTTCTCCTGGCTTGCATGGACCAGTGCCTCGTCGGCAAACGAGCACTTTTTGTTCTTTACGACGGTCATCCCTATTTCCCGGCACTCGTCCGTTCACCGTACAACGGAGCTACCTTCGGAGAGAACGGCGACAGTGCCGAAGCCGAAGCCGACTACCGTAAGCTGAAACGCGAATCCGGCCAGACTGGACGACCTTCGTGCGTCATCATGCCCCTTGTTCCCTACGATCCCACGGGAGACTCCGCCAACCCTGCCACGGAACTCTTGGAAATTTCCCCGGACGGCCTCGTTCTGAATCCCGACACTCACAAACCGTACTCCGGTCTCGCCGCCCGCCTTTACAACGAAGAAGAAGCCCTGCCCCACATCCGCTACTGCTACCGTCAGGGAAAATTGGAAAAAGGCACCATTGGCTGGCTGCCCGACAGAAGTGAAGTCTATTCCGCCACCTACGAAAACAATAAACTCGTCTCGGAACAATACACGGGTCCCGGGACCAGGGAAGAATTTCTGAAAGGAAGCGACCCCGGCAAAATCTACATGATTTACTACCATCCCGCTCCTCCCTTGAAGAGCGGACACCTCCTCGGTACCAACACTCAGGGAGCGGATATCCTCGCCTACCTCTACGGAGGTCTCCAGGTCAACATCAAAGCGGCATTGTTCTACCTGCCCTTCGTCTATTTCATCGGCATTACCTTCGGCATGCTCATGGGATACTTTGGAGGCAAATTCGACATCACATTCCAACGCCTGATCGAAATCCTCTCCCAAGTCCCCTTCCTCTTCATCATCATGATCATCTCAGACATGGTGCCGTTGGAAATGAAAGGCATGTTCCTCATTCTCGGTCTGCTCATCATGTTCGGATGGATGGAAATGACCTATCAACTCCGTACCTCCACGATGAAGGAAAAATCGCGGGACTACGTCTCTGCCGCCCGCGTGCTCGGAGCCTCCACTGCCCGCATCCTCTTCATCCACATCCTCCCCAACCTGGTCGCCATCCTCGTCACACTCGTACCTTTCAGTGTTTCGGCCCTGATCCTGGCTCTTGCATCTCTGGACTACCTCGGTTTCGGCTTGCCGGATACGTATGCCAGCTGGGGCCGGCTCCTCAACGACGGACTTTCCAACCTGTCCGCTCCCTGGGTCGTTACCTCCGCTTTCGTTGCCCTGGTCAGTATTCTCCTGCTCGTCACCTTCATCGGAGAAGCCATCAGGGAAGCCTTCGACCCAAAGAAATTCACCACCTACAAATAAAGGAAACGCCGTCCCCCTCCATGGTTCAAATCTCCCTTACCATTCGCCTGTTGCTGATATCCCTGACCGCTTTGTTTCTGTTGTCGGGCTGCACCGACAACTCCCGTTCCCGGGGCGTCGGCTGGCATTCTACTCTCCCGGAAGGAACCATGCCGCATGGATTCGACACATTCATCCCCCGATGGAACAAGAAAGTCGATAAATGGCTCCGTACAGAAGTAGAATCGCTCGAAAAAGAAGTCAACTCACTCCGTAACACCTACTTCCACACCCAGGACACCAAGGAAAGGGAATCCATTCAAAGCCGTCTCGTCGCCAAAACTTCTCAATTGGAGATCATGAGGCAACGCCTGTCGGAAGGCGACTTCATCCGAATACGGAAAGGGGAAGAGCTCCCCACGGAACTCGTCTGGGAAGACGGCATGGACGAACCTGAAATCGGCGATCCGAACGCCAAAAAAGGAGGTTCCATCCGCTTGTGGGAAGCAGGTTCGTTTCCGGACACCTTCCGTCCGATCGGGCCCAACAGCAACAATTCCTTCCGCGGCAGGCTCTACGATGAAATCGACATGGGCTTGATCAACATCCATCCTGCAACCGGCCGGGTCATTCCCTCCCTCTCGGACCGTTGGGCAGTCGGGACAGACGGACGGACGGTCTATTTCCACCTCGATCCCGCCGCTTCCTATTCCGACGGAGCCAAGGTAAGAGCTATCGACTTCATCGTCAACATGTTCGTGCGGACCTCGGATTATACCAAGGACATTCTCTACGAAACCATGTACAAAGAGGAAGTCTCCCACGTCACGCTCTATGGTGACGACATCATCGCCGTCACCCTCCCGGAAGCTCGTCCTCTCCTGCCATTTTATTGCACGATATTCACCCCGGCACCACCTCATTTCTACAGCGAATTCGGTCCCAACTACGTAGAAAAATACCAGTGGCGCGTCCCACCCACGACAGGTGCCTACACCATCAGTCCGGAGGACATGATCCGCGGGCGCCAGATTACCCTCAAGAGGGTCGACAATTGGTGGGCTCGCGATAAAAAGTACACAAAAAATACCTTCAATGTCGACCGCATCGTGTACAATTTCATCGCGGAAGAATCCAAGGCTCTGGAACTCTTCCGCATCGGTGAACTCGACATCATGTTCATGAACAAGCCGGAACTTTGGCACGAACGCATGGAAATCCCCGAAGTCCACAACGGCTACATCCAGCGCGCCACCTTCTTCACCATCTATCCGAGGCCACCCTTCGGCATTTTCCTCAACACGGCCCGTCCTCCGTTCAACGATAAAAACATCCGCCTCGGATTCCACCACGCACTCAATATTCAGAAAATCATCGATATCAACTTCCGCGGCGACTACCAGAGGCTCGGTTCCATCGCCTCCGGCTACGGCAGGTACACTGACGCATCGATCAAAGCCCGCGAATTCTCCCCTGAAAAAGCGCGCCAATACTTCTCCGCCGCCGGTTTCACCATCACCTGCCCCGACGGTATCCTCCGCAAACCGGACGGTACGCGCCTGACGGCCGAAGTCACCTTCCCTAACGCCTCCACCTCCTTGGCCACTATCATGAGCCAGCTCAAGGAAGATGCACGTAAATGCGGATTGGATCTCCAACTCGATCCCCTGGACTCCATGGTCAACTTCCGCAAGCTTATGGAAAAACGCCACCAAGCATGTTTCATGGCCTGGGGATTTACGCCTCCGCATCCCACCCTGGCACAGTGCTTCCATTCGTTCTATGCCTATGATACAAAAGGCAATACAATCCCTTACACCAACAACATCAACTCATACGCCAACCCGGAAATGGATCGCCTGCTCGATGCGGAGAAACACGTCCATACCGAAGCTGAACTGGAACAAAACGCCCATGCTATCCAGCGCATGGTCCACGACGAAGGACTCTGGGTACCGGGATGGACCACGGAATTCGCCCGTCTTTGCTACTGGAGGTGGGTCCGCTGGCCCAATAGCAAAACGACCCAGTTTTGCTATCCCCTCATTTTCGAACCCACGGAAAGCCATCTCTACTGGGTTGACGAAGACTTGGAGAAAGAAACCCTCAATGCCAAACACAAAGGCATCACGTTTCCAGAAGTCGATGCCGTGTACGACCAATACCGCTATCAAACCAGCCTCCCCGATGCCGAAAGAAATACGGAGGACAATGCCCTTCCCTCCGTCCCGGCAGTACCGGAAGCCGTGCCAGTTCCTCAGGTTCCCCCCGCATCACCCCCCAGCCAACCAGACAAGCCATGATTGTTGAAAACCTCCTCGAAGTCCGCAACCTCAGTACGGCATTCGACACGGAAGCCGGCCTGCTCCGAGCTGTGGACGGTGTCTGCTTTGATGTTCCCCGTAGTTCATGCGTCGGCATTGTCGGAGAATCCGGTTGCGGCAAAAGTGTCACCGCCATGTCCATCATCCGCCTCCTGCCTCAGCCCATGGGCAAAATCGTCGGCGGTAAAATTATCTTCAAAGGACAGGATCTCGTCACTGCCTCCGTCGATGACATGTATTCAATCCGGGGCAAAGATATCGGAGTCATCTTTCAGGAGCCTATGACAGCTCTCAACCCCGTTCACACCATCGGCAAACAGATCGGAGAGTCCCTGATGCTCCACCGTGGTTTCAACGCCAGAGAGGCCCGCCAGGCAGCCATTGAACTACTTCGCAAAGTACGTATTCCCGCCCCGGAATCGCGAGTCGATGAATTTCCCCATCAAATGTCCGGCGGCATGAGACAGAGAGTCGTCGTCGCCATCGCTCTGGCGTGTCACCCCAACCTCATCATTGCCGACGAACCTACAACGGCTCTTGACGTCACTGTTCAGGCTCAAATTCTCAACCTTCTCCAGGAACTGAGGGAAGAAATGAACGCTTCATCCATCCTCATCACCCACGACCTCGGAGTTATCGCCCAATCCTGCGACTCTGTCGTCGTCATGTACGCCGGACGCGTTGTGGAACGTGCTCCCGTCCGGGAACTCTTTGCCAATCCCATGCACGCCTACACCCGCAGTCTCTTGGAATCCATCCCGCGCCTGACCTCAGTTCCCAAGAGTTACCTGCCCACCATCCCCGGCCAGGTAGCCCCTATCAGCGAATATGTCAATGGCTGCCGCTTCTGCCAACGCATGGGTATCCCTGTGGAAGAACTGACGGAACGCCCCCGTCTGATAGAAGTCGCACCCGGTCACTGGGTGGAAGACTGCCCCCGCTGCCGGAGTTTCCGCTAATACTCTCCCCCTTTCGCCTACATCCCACTAGTTTTCTCATCCATGTCTGAACCACTTCTGGAAGCCAAAAACCTCAAAATGTACTTTCCCATCCGCAAAGGCGTCTTCATGCGCCGCGCCGGGTGGGTCAAAGCAGTTGACGACGTTTCCCTGACCATCCGGCAGGGAGAAACGCTCGGACTTGTCGGAGAATCCGGCTGTGGCAAATCCACCATGGGTAAATGCCTGATTCGCCTCCTTGCCCCTACATCCGGCCACATCTACTTCCGAGGACAGGATATCTCGAAAATCTCCCAACGCAGAATGCGCCCCCTGCGTTCCCACATTCAGATGGTCTTCCAGGATCCGGCGGAATCCCTCAACCAGCGCCTCTCCATCGGCCAGATCATTGCCGAACCCTACGTCATCCACGGACTCGGTTCAGCCATCCAGCGCCGGGAATGGGTGCTGGGGCTGCTGGATCGCGTCGGCCTGCCTGCCAGCGCCATCGACCGCTTCCCGTTCGAATTCTCCGGGGGACAGCGGCAACGCATCGGCATCGCCCGGGCTCTAACGCTCAACCCCAGTCTGATCATCCTCGACGAACCCGTCTCCGCCCTCGACGTCTCCATCCAGTCGCAGGTCCTCAACCTCCTTCTGGAACTTCAGGAAGAGCGCAAACTCTCCTACCTCTTCATCGCGCATGACCTCGCCGTCGTCAAACACGTCTCTGACCGCGTCGCCGTCATGTACCTTGGTAAAATCGTGGAAGAAGCCGATGCTGAAACAATCTACAAAAACCCGCGCCACGCCTACACCAAAGCCCTCCTCTCCGCGATTCCCGAACCTGATCCCCTTCATAGGAATGAACACGAACCTCTGCCCGGCGATGTTCCCTCCCCCATTGATCCACCTTTGGGCTCGGCCTTCGGCCATCGCATCAACCATCCCGGCTACGCGGACACGATCGGTCTCAACCTCACTCCTCTGGAAATCGAGCCCGGCCACCGCGTCGCGCCCGATCCCTGTTCCCTGTCCCCGGAAAACCTTCAGATGATCAGAGAGCGCAACCGTTCCCCCCAAACCATCCGACGGTAAACACACATTCCCCCATCCCATGGAACAATACCTGCAAGATTCCGAAATTTTTCCCCGTAATATGTTTGGGAACATAAGGGGAGGTATTATCATGAAATTCATTCTTTTCTTCATTTTGCTATTATCCATCCACACGGGATGGGCTGCCCCCATGCCCATGCCGCCCTCTAACGACGGGCAGCCTCATACATTCTCGATGGACGAGGAAAACTTCCTCATGGACGGTAAACCCGTCAAAATAATCTCCGGGGAACTCCACTATCCGCGTGTCCCCCGCATGTACTGGAAAGACCGCCTCCAGCGCATGAAAGCCATGGGCATCAACACCATTAGTACCTACATATTCTGGAATGCCCACGAACAACACCCCGGACAATGGGACTTCTCGGGAAATCTCGACTTTATCGAATTCATCAAGGAAGCCCGCAGTGAAGGCCTCTGGGTAATCGTCCGTCCCGGCCCCTACATTTGCGGAGAATGGGAACTGGGAGGACTTCCGGCATGGCTTCTGAAAACACCTGCCGCAGCCCTCCGTTCCAGCGATCCTGCCTATCTCTCCCCGGCAATGAACTACTTGGATAAGGTCACTTCCATGCTCGCTCCGCTCCAGATCACGCAAGGAGGCCCCGTAATCATGGTACAGATCGAAAACGAATACGGCTCGTTCGGTTCCGATAAATCCTATCTGGAAAAACATCTTGAAACCGTCAAAAAAAATCTCCCAGACATCATCCCTTTTACCTCGGATACCTCTGTCGAATGGAGCCTCAAATACGGTTCCCTACCCGATGTCCTCGCTTCCGTCACGTTCCTACACGGTGCAGACAATGCCTTTAATATTGTCCGGAAGGTCAAAGGAAAAACTCCTCAGATGAACAGCGAATTCTGGGCAGGATGGTTCGACACATGGGGTAAACCGAAATACTTCGACGCCGACACCTCCGAGTTTGAAAGAGACCTCCAATGGATGCTGGATAAAAATACATCCCCCAACATCTACATGGCCCACGGGGGAACCACCTTCGGATTCATGAACGGAGCCAATATGACGGAAACATACGCCCCCGAAGTCACTAATTACGACTACGGAGCACCTATTGCGGAAAACGGTTTCCTCACGGAACGCTTCTTTAAAATCCGGGACATTATCCAGAAATATTACGGAGAATCGTTCAAACTTCCCGATCCCCCGGCGCAACCCGTTATGATGGACCTCCCCGAAGTCGTATTCACGGAAAAAGCCGGTATGTTCGACAACCTTCCCACGGCGATTGCTTCCCAACAGCCCCAATCTATGGAAGACGTCGGACAAAACTACGGTTTTATCCTCTACCGTACCAAAGTCAAAGGCCCCGGTGAAGGCCAGCTCAATTTCCCACACATGCAGGATCGCGCCTCCATCTACATCGACGGCAAACAGATTGCCATCCTCGATAGGCGCTTCAAACAAAACTCCTGCCAGCTCTCCGTTCCGGATGGAGAACATACGCTCGACATCCTCGTCGAAAACATGGGACGCATCAACTATGGCCGACCCATGCTGACAGAACGTAAAGGAATCGCCGCACCTGTCACATGGAATGATAAAGAAGTAAAAAACTTTGAAATTTACTCCCTTCCTTGCCCTACCGAAGCCATCCGGCAACTCCGGTTTTCCGACAAAGCGCCTGCGGGTGACCAACCCGTCTTCCATCGGTCTCACTTCAAGACCGAATCTCCCAAGGATACTTATATCAATATGTACAAAGGTTGGAAAAAAGGTGTCGTCTGGGTCAACGGTCACAATCTGGGCCGTTACTGGTTCATCGGCTCTCAACAAACCCTTTATTGCCCCGCGTCCTTCCTGAAGCAGGGAGACAATGAAATCGTTGTTCTGGAACTTGACGGAGGCTTCGGTTCCGTCAAGGGCAATAAAGAGCCCCTCTACCAAGTCCGGCGCGACCCATCGATGGCCGAGTCTTCCTGCGAGGGCAAGCCCGTCACACCGTCCCGCAGCCAACGCATCTATCAGGGCACGTTTTCTCCAGGCAGTGAAGAACAGGAAATCCTGTTCAGTTCACTGGTAACAGCCAGATACATTGCTTTTAAAGCTCTTTCCTCCCACAAGGATCTTCCTTACGCCGCCATTGCCGAATTGAATCTGATTGATGCTGGAGGTGGTTTCATCAATCGCGCCCCGTGGTCCATCGTCTATGCGGACTCCCATGAAACCGTCGGGGAATCCGCCGAGGCCGACAAAATCATGGACGGTCAGCCCAACACACACTGGCATACCCAGTGGAACGGACTCGCCCCCTGCTATCCACACATGATCGTCCTTGATCTGGGGAAGGAACACACCTTGTCCGGTTTCCGTTACCTGCCTCGCCAGCATTCCACCAACGGGCGCATCAAAGACTTCGAAATTTACGCTTCCACGACACCCTTTCCTCCTGGAGAATAAAGCGCCCCGAGAATTTTTCATTCGGAGACAAAAAGAAAGAGGCTGTCCTCACGCCAGTTTCCGAAGAAACCATCCTGCAAGGCAGCCCCTTTGCGGGAAAAGCCGGTTTCATATGCCGGCGATGAAAGTGTTTATCTGAAATTCAATCCCTTGATTTGTTTGGCAAGGTGTTCCAGAAGAGCCTTGTGTGCCGCATCCACCTCAGCTGCCGTCAGAGTGCGGTCGGCAGCCCTGTAGAGGAACGTGTAGGCAATGGATTTGCGATCGGACAGCAACTTCACACCGGACGGGTCGGAGAACACATCGAAACAGGAATGGTCTACCAACAGCTTCTGCCGGGCTGATCCAATGGCCTTCTCGATATCGGAGTTCTTTGTCGTAGCGGGCACTTCCATAGCTGCGTCGCGTGACGACCCGGGAAACTGGGGCAAATCGGCTGCCTTGACGGATGACGTCGCGATTTCCTGAAGCTTGCGGAGATCCAGTTCCGCCACATACATGGGGCGGTCCAACCCCAGTTCCCGGCATCGGGAAAGGGACAATCTGGCCATGTAGCCACAGGGCTTGCCATCGATCTGGACGTCGGCTCCATAGGCCGCCATGTCGCGAGGCTTGGCGGGAACAGCCGTCCAGGTATGGGAAGGAGCCAGAGCTTCCAGAACAGCCAGCAAATCTTCAAAAGAGGCGGTTTCCGGACGAGGATTCCTCCAGGACGAAGCTTCGCGTGAACCGGAGATCAGAATACCGAGAGTATCCTGCTCGATATCCTTGCCCTTGCCTCCGCCGGTATTGCGGAAAACACGACCGATTTCAAAGAACCGCAGAGATTCTGCCCCCTGGTTGGAGTTACGAACGGCGGCGGCGATCAAACCGGGGGTGTGTGCCGGGCGCATCACGGCATGATCTTCGCTAAGTGGCAACGAGACACGGATCAAATCCCCGTCGAACAAGGGACGGATCGGAAGAGCATCCTTCACCTGGGCAATTGTATTGTCACCGGCTTCCGAAGCAATCAGCTTGATCGTCTGAGTTTCGTAAAAGCCCAGTGCTGCCAGCTTGTAACGCAATTGCATCTGATAATTGTGAGCTTTGTCGCAGGCGGATTCTTCCGAGAAGGGACCGGAGTAACGGGAAGGAATGTTATCAATACCGTAAACACGGACGATTTCTTCCAGCAGGTCGCAGGGACGGCCCAGATCCAGACGCCACGGAGGAATGACCCAAATACCGTCGTTATCGGGAGATTCGAGACCAAGTCCTTTCAGAATGGCGGCTCCCCGTTCATGGGGAATGACACCGCCGCTAATTTGGTCGAGCTGTTTCCAATCGAGCTTGACGGTATGCAGAAGGTGTGTCACGGAAACCTCCGTCCCCTGTTCGGAGAATGTTGCATTCTTGCGGCCGGTCACATCGTCGCCCGGATACATGGACGGAGCTTTACCCGCAACATGCGCCGGACTGGCCGTGCCGCCCGCCAGCTCAAGGATCAATTCCACCGCGCGACCGGAGGTCCGCAATACATTCCACGGTGAAGTACCGCGTTCAAAACGGTAGGAAGAATCGGAGCTCAACCCCAGACGGCGGGACGTAGCTCGAACACTCGAAGGAAGGAACCAGGCCGCCTCCAGCAAAATAGAAGTCGTACCGTCGGAAACGCCGCTCTCTTCCCCCCCCATAACTCCCGCCAGGCATTTGGCCTGACCGGATTGGTCGGCAATGACAAGGTCGGATTCATTCAATGCATACGTAACGCCATCCAAAGCCAGGAATTCTTCCCCGTTGCGGGCAGATCGGATAACCAGGCCTCCCTGGATCTTGTCCGCATCGAACGCATGCAGGGGAGACCCCAGTTCATGAAGTACGAAGTTGGTAATATCGACAATGTTGTTGATCGGCCGGAGACCGATGGCGGCCAGGTGTTCCTTCATCCATTCCGGACTCTCCTGTACCTTCACCCCATCAATCCTCACCACCGTGTAAAAAGGACAAACTTCAGGAGCTTCCAGCGTAATAAGGCTGCCAGCGGCACAGGTGGCGCGCTTGCAAGAGGGATCCTTCTTCAGCGCACGTCCTGTAATGGCGGACAATTCACGGGCCATGCCCCAGTGAGAGAGCAAATCCGGACGATTGGGCGTCACTTCCACTTCCACAATCGTGTCTGCCTTGACAATCTCGGAAATCGGAGTCCCGAGTTTGAGATCCTGCGGTAAAATCCAGAGTCCGTGTTCCTTGTCCGGAAGACCGAGTTCCGAGGCGGAACAAAGCATCCCGCAGGAATCGATCCCGCGCAATTTGCCCGTCTTGATCTCAATGCCTCCGGGCAGGATAGCTCCCGGCAGAGAGCAAGGCACCTTGTCGCCCACCTTGTAATTCTGGGCTCCGCAGACAATTTGACGGAGAGGGCCTCCATCGCCGACATCCACTTTACAGACCTTGAGACGATCCGCCTGGGGATGCTGTTCCGCAGCAACAACCTGGGCAACAACGACGAGGGGTGAATCAACACCCTGTTGGTGGATATCTTCCACTTCAATACCCGCGAAGGTGAGCATGTCGGACATTTCGTTCACGCACAGCCCGTCCAGGTCAAGGTATTCGGAAAGCCAGTTGAGGGAAATCTTCATATTGGTAAAAAAAGGGGTAATAGGATGGAATTATTGGAACTGGGACAAGAAACGCACGTCATTCTCAATCAAGGCACGAATGTCCTTGATGCCCCAGCGGATCATAGCCAGGCGTTCCAGGCCGATACCGAAGGCAAAACCGGTCAGCCCCTCATACATGGGGACACCGCGTTCCTTGTCTACCGCAGCAAACACAGCAGGATCCACCATGCCGCAACCGGCAATCTCAATCCAGCGGGGAGCTTGTCCGGTAGCCTGAAGTTTCACGTCGATTTCGAAGCTCGGTTCCGTAAACGGGAAGAAGTGAGGCCGGAAACGGACTTCCGTCTCCTGCCCGAAAAGAGCCTTCAGCAGGTATTCCAACGTACCTTTCAAATCTCCTACACTCACGTCGCGGTCTACATACAAGCCTTCCAACTGACTGAAAGCGGATAAGTGAGTAGCATCAATTTCGTCGCGACGGTAGGCGGAACCGGGAGCAATGATGCGTACCGGAGGAGTCAGGCGTTCCATCGCACGGATTTGCACGGAAGAAGTATGGGGGCGCAGGAGCTTGCCGGAATCAAAGTAGAACGAGTCCTTCTCATTGCGAGCCGGGTGGTCCGCAGGAGTATTCAAGGCATCGAAACAGTGGAATTCGTCTTCGATTTCCGGACCTTC
The DNA here is from genome assembly GCF_029854675.1 of Akkermansia sp. N21169. Classification (NCBI taxonomy): domain Bacteria; kingdom Pseudomonadati; phylum Verrucomicrobiota; class Verrucomicrobiia; order Verrucomicrobiales; family Akkermansiaceae; genus Akkermansia; species Akkermansia sp. N21169. Next base: position 192,982 of record NZ_JARWNC010000037.1, read on the forward strand.
CGCCACGGAAAACCCCATGCGACGCAGGATGCCTACCGCTTCATCGCGGATCATGCTCAAGGGATGCAGGCCGCCTTTCTCAAGTTTGCGGGAAGGAAGAGTCACATCCACCCCCGCCACTTCGGCTGCATCGGCCTGCTTCTGGAGAGCAGTCTGCTTTTCCTCCAAGGCATTCGTGATCGTTCTGCGGGCATCGTTCAACATCTGCCCCACGGCCGGTTTGTCTTCCTTGGGGACATCTTTCATTCCGGACTGGGCCAGGGTCAGCGTCCCCTTTTTGCCGAGGATGGCGACGCGGGCGTCTTCCAATCCGCGCATGTCGGCCACCGCGGCAATGACAGCCAAGGCTTCGCTCTCAATACGTGTGATCTGGTCTTTCATAAATTTCTGCTACCGACAACCTACCTCCGCCAATGGCAAGCGTCAAGGAGGCTTGCCCCGGAGGTGCAAGAAAAACGCATTTCTCCGTCTCACCATGACATACCGGAACCCGAAGAAGGTACAGTGCGACGTGTTCTCTTGAATTCGGGCTCGGACTACCCTATTCTTCCCGCATCATGATTTGCCCCTTGCAGACCATCGTCTCCTTCCTGAACGACGAGCTCAAACTCGGCGAAATTCAAGACTACCCGAATGCATTCAACGGATTGCAAATCGAAAATGCAGGAGAAATATCCAGCATCGCCACCGCTGTCGATGCCTCCGAACGCGCCATGCGGGAAGCCGTCGATCATGGCGCCGACCTGCTGATTGTCCACCATGGACTGTACTGGTCGGGGCTCCGGCCTGTCACGGGAGCCTGGAAACGCAAACTCCAGCTCGCCATGGATCACAACCTCGCCGTTTATTCCGTCCACCTCCCGCTCGACATCCACCCCACCCTCGGCAACAATGTCCTGCTGGCCAAGGCATGCGGAATATCCATCACAGGAGGGGCTTTGCCCTCCAAGGGACACGATATGGGCATCCGTGGAACTTTCCCCGGCACCGCCGCCGAATTGGCCGCTGCCGTAGCACAAGCCGTCAACGCTCCCGTCGAATCCTACCTTCACCTTCCCCATGACACCCCGGGCGACATCATCGTTTGTTCCGGCGGAGCCGGGGGAGATCTGGAAGAAGCCGTCCTCGAAGGAGCGCAGACCTACATCACCGGCGAGGGAGCCCACTGGAACATCCCGATGGCGGAAGAACTGGGCGTCAACCTCATCTTCGGAGGCCACTACGCCACGGAAACATTTGGAGTCCGTGCCCTGGGCCGCCTGCTTTCGGAGCGTTTCGGACTCCCCTGTTCCGATCTTGACATTCCCCCCTCCCGTTATTCCGCCCCCATTGCCTAATCTCCCCCCCCCGATACGCTTTCCATCATGATTTTCACCACGGACGATGCCGACGGGAAAACCCGGCTGGATCAATACCTCGTCGGACTCCTTCCCGACCTCTCCCGCTCCCGCATCCAGAGCCTCATCAAAAGCGGGGACATCACACTCAACGGAAAACCCGCCAAGGCCAAAACTCCCGTTGAACGTGGAGACACCATCGACGTCAACATCCCCGAACCCGAACCCGCTGAAGCCCAGCCCCAGGACATACCTCTCCACATTCTTTACGAAGATGCCGACGTCGTCGTTATCAACAAGGAAAGCGGCATGGTTGTCCATCCGGCCGCAGGCAACCCGGACGGTACCGTGGTCAACGCCCTGCTCCACCACTGCGGCGACCTATCGGGCATCGGTGGCATCGAACGCCCCGGAATCGTCCACAGGCTTGATAAAGATACATCCGGCTGCCTCGTTGTCGCCAAAAACGACAATGCCCATCAATCCCTCACCACACAGTTTTCCGAACGCACCACCCAAAAACTCTACCTCGCCGTCGTCCAAGGGTGCCCGAAGGAACGCACCGGCACCGTCTTCACCCACATCGGCCGCCACCCGGTCAATCGTCTGAAAATGGCTGTCGTCAATCCCGGCACAGGCAAGCCGGCCATCACGGACTGGGAAGTGCTCTGTACCGATCCCGCCACCGAATCATCCCTCGTCCTTTGTACCCTCCACACCGGACGCACGCACCAGATCCGCGTCCACATGCTGCACTTGGGCCACCCTCTCATCGGCGATCCCATCTACTCCAACCCCAAACGCCAAAAAGCCCGACCGGGCCGCCTCATGCTCCACGCCTGGAGGCTCGGTTTCGACCATCCGCGTACCGGGAAAAGAGTCGAACTCGAAGCTCCCATCCCTGCCGAATACACGCCCTGGATGCAATCCTTCCCCGGCAGCATACCCGAAGTTCACGATGAACATCCGAATCCCTAAGTCCCAATTGCCGCTGATTCCTGTATCCATTCATGCCAACAGCCTGCCCCACATGATGCAGGGCAGGCTGTTAGGTTGGTTGAAAACTGGTGTTTAGAAAACCCTCTTATTCATCGTCGGCGGCATCGAATTCTTCCGATTCCGAATCGAAACCTTCGTCGAGGTGCGCTCTAAACTTCTTGACGCGCTGAGCGGCAGGCAACGGAGCCAGTACCATATTCATGGTATTGCCCGCCAAGCGGGGAGCCTGATCTACCTGACCCATCGTCTTTAGATCGTCAATAACGCGTTGCATCATGTCGAAGCCCAATTCATGGTGGGCATTCTCACGACCGCGGAAGCGGAGCTGGAAGCGTACCTTGTGACCGTGATCCAGAAAGTCCTCCGTGCGTGCCATCTTGACGTTATAGTCATTGGTATCCGTACCGATACGGAGCTTCACTTCCTTCATGCGGACGATCTTGCTCTTGTTGTTCTTCTGGAGTTTGGCCTGCTGGTACTTGTACCTGCCGTAATCGACAAGTCGGCACACGGGAGGATCCGCAGTGGAAGCAACTTCGACAAGGTCGAGACCCAGCATTTTGGCTTTTTCCAAAGCTTCACGAGTATTTAAAATACCGAGCTGTTCACCGGAAGCACTCACCACGCGGACGCGAGGAGCACGGATGCGTTCATTGACTCGGGTCTGGTCGCCATTATCACGGCGACGGTTATCTCTATTATTATTGGATGGCTTGATTGGCACGTTGTCAGGATCTTTAAAGTATCAAGTGTGAAAAAGCAACTCAATTCGCTGGCTTAATCAGCCTATTTTTGACTTCAGAAGCCACTTTGTCAACAAATTCCACCGTTGGGTAACATCCCAAGTCTCCTGCATCACGGTGACGAACGGATACAGTACCCTCTTCCGCTTCGCGGTGGCCGATAACGGCCATGTAGGGCACTTTGTCCAACTGGGCATTGCGAATCTTGGCTCCAATTTTGTCCGGAGATTCATCAAGGGAAACCCGAACTCCTTCAGCAGCAAGCTGCTTCTTCAGAGATATTGCATTTTCCAGTACTTTCTCTGAAATAGGCAGAATTCGGACCTGTTCCGGAGCAAGCCATGTCGGGAATTTTCCTTCAAAATGTTCAATAAGCAACCCCGTAAAACGTTCCATGGAACCGAAGGGAGCGCGGTGCACCATCACCGGACGGTGAGGCTTGTTGTCCGATCCCGTATAAGTCAGGTCAAACCGTTCCGGCAGATTGTAATCCACCTGGACGGTTCCAAGCTGCCACTCGCGGCCAATGGCATCCTTGACGATGAAATCAATCTTCGGACCGTAGAAGGCGGCTTCTCCCGGTTCTTCCGTATAGCTGGCACCCAGCCACTTGGCGGCTTCGCGCAATGCTTCTTCGGCTTTGTCCCAGTTTTCCGGAGAACCGACGTACTTCGTACTGTCCGGGTCGCGGAGGGAGATGCGGACGCGGTAGTCCGTCATGTTCAACGTACTGAAGATCGTCTTGACGATGCCGAGGCACTGCTGGATTTCATGGGCAAGCTGGTCGGGCGTGCAGAAAATGTGGGCATCGTCCTGCGTAAATCCGCGGACACGCGTCATGCCTCCCAGCTCCCCGCTCTGCTCCCAGCGGTACACGGTGCCGAACTCGGCCAGTCTCACGGGAAGATCGCGATAGGAATGGGCATCGCTGGCATAAATTTTGATGTGATGCGGACAGTTCATCGGCTTGAGCATGTAGCCTTCCAGCGTTCCGTCGCTCAATCCGTTGAAAAGTTCCGCGCAGGAAGCCCCTTCCTCGCACAACTTCTGCATCATGTCCCGTTCCGGGATGGGGGCATATTGACTGTCTTTATAATATGGGAAGTGGCCGGAGGTCCGGTACAGATCCAGTTTGCCGATATTGGGCGTATAGACCTGCGAGTACTCCAGCTTATCGAGTTCTTCGGTAATGAAATCCTGAAGGGAACGGCGGATCAGAGCCCCCTTCGGTTTCCAGAGGATCAACCCCTGCCCGACGGCTTCGTCAATGGCGAAAATTCCCATTTCGCGTCCAATGCGGCGATGATCGCGGCGCTTGGCTTCCTCGAGACGCTGAAGATGTTCGTCAAGCTGGGTCCTGTTCGGGAAACACGTCCCGTACACACGCTGCAGCATGGGACGGCTCTTGTCCCCCTTGTAGAAAGCGCTGGCAACACTCATAATCTTGAACGCCTTGCAATTGCCCGTACGCCCGACATGGGGGCCGGCGCACAGATCAACAAAATCGCCGTTGCGATACAGGGAAATCTCCTCGCCTTCGGGGATGTCGTTCAACAAATCCAATTTGAACTGCGAGCACACATCACGGGAGCCGCAGGAGCCGAGTTCACCCGACATTGCCATGCGCATCGCTTCTTCACGAGTAATTGTCTGGCGTTCAAAGGGATAGTTGGCTTTGACGATTTTCTTCATCTCGGCCTCGATCATTTCAAAATCTTCCGTACTGATCCGGTGGTCCAGCTCCACATCGTAGTAGAAACCGTTGTCGACCGAGGGGCCGGCGGCCAATTGAGCCTCGGGCCAGATATGGCTGATAGCCTGGGCCAGCACGTGCGCGCACGAATGGCGCAGCCGTTCCAAATCGGATGCTTGATTGCGTTCGTCGAGAGTTTTTCGCTCCTTGTGTTCAGACATACGCCCCTCTACAAACCCCATTCCGCCCGGATTATCAATGCAAAAAAACAACATCTGACAAAAACTTCACCCGTTTTCCTTGTATCACAGCAGTTCTTTCCGGTTGGGTTACATCCTCTTCCACAAGACCTTTCTTCGTCAATTCTTGCAACATTTCACTCACCGAAGCAGGCAACAGTACTTGCCTAGGCTAATAAGGAATATTGTCATAATCTGCAATTGATTTCATTTTACTGATTATAAGTTTGTTATGATTAATTATTTGGTGGATGTGGGGAAAAATTACAGTTAATTAACCCTCATTATGCCGACTTTGTTGAAGCGGTTTGGTAATCCGTTATGAGTAACAATAAGTCGCTTATTATAAATAGTTAATAATACAATAACAAGAAGAATAAACACTTATTGTAGAAACATACATTGAGGCTATTTTCTGAGAGAAATTTGGCCTTGACAACGGATTACCAAACTGCTACGAAAGAGAAAAATATTACCGTATTCTCTTTTGCGATGAAACTCAGACTACCTCTCCTGCTGGCTGCGGCCGTTATGGCTTGCTATTCCCATGTTTCTCTCTCTGCTGACACTGCCAATGGTTTCAGTATCAATTTTTATTCCATTGGAGGTGCTACTTTGAGCGGTGACGACTTGGTAGGCATGGAAGGAGTGGAAACAGCAGCGAAATACTGGAATAATATTTCACCGACGGAAGCCAACAAAGCTTACGGTGTGACTCTAAATAATCTGGGGCAGGAGATGAGCGGAATTACCGTCACATCGACTCGGGCGGTCAATGACTGGCATCCCGGTCGGACGACAACTCAGACAGACAAGCTTCTCTCAAGCTATATTGATGCATCGGCAGGGAATTCCTACTCCGTGTCCATAGCCGGAGTTCCTTATTTGTCCTCGACACTCTACTTAATCATGTCCGGCGACGGAGGAAAATTCACCGCCATGAATGTCAATGGAACCAACTGGACTTATAAAGACGGAGCAATGGCCGAGGGAACCGAAGCTTGGGGAAATCGCAGCGCCAATCAAGGAACTTTGACATTGGGAATCAATGTCTTGCAGGTCGATGACATTATCGGGGGCAACATTTCCATTTCTAATGTACTTAGCTCTGGGCGAGGGACGATTGCGGGGATACAGGTTGTCGATACATATGAGGGAACCTATTTGTATCGGACGCTTGATTCCACGGGTGGGGCGTGGTCCGATGCTCTATGGTCTGAGACGGATGGTACAGCCGGTACTCTTGCCTGGGGTGGAGCGGGGAATGGAGCCGTTCTCAAGGCGGACGCAGGCGGATCGACATTGACTTTGTCCGGGACGGTCGTATCGGACGGCGTTATCCTTCAATCCGGGAAATTGATTCTTTCCGGAGGAACGCTTAATATGACGGGACCGGCCGCGTTTGTGACGGGGCAGGCAAGCACGATCAAGTTTGATGGAACCACCGTTACTTCAAGTGGTACCCTGGTCTTATCGGGTTCAGGCACATACGAGATTTCGGATTTATCGTATCTTCCTCTTTCTGTGGATGTAACGGGAGGTACTCTCAATGTTTCGGGAGATACGACAGTACGGAATGAAAGCAATATATGGATAGGAAATACTGCTACTTTCGATGCCCAATCAGTGACTGTTTCATCGGGTGGTTCCGTAAGTGTTGCAAATGGGGGGACTCTTACGACTGGCTCACTCTCTATTGAACAGGGGGGATCCGTATTCCTCTATCAGAGTCCCCTTGATACTCTGAATGTAACATCCCTTTCAGGGAATGGTGAACTTGTTTTGGCGACAGCCATGGGATTTAACAAAGATACTCTTCCCGAAGTACATACGCTTTTAGACAATTTCGGTGGGGCATTGACTTTGAAAGGAGCAGGAGAATCTGTTTTCGATTACAGCAGCATGAACGTGCCTTTAGAGCAAATTCTCACCCTTGGTATGGATGGCATGGTCCTTCATATCGCGAAGGGAGCTTCTTTAAATATGCGTCTTCCTGATGACAAGGCTGCATCTCGCCTCATTGGGACAACCATCAATCTTTCCGAGGGGGGGACATTGTCTCATGGTGTAGTCAATGGCAATAAGTTTAATGCTACTTATACGAATGGGATTACGATTGTAGAGACCCAAGGTGTTACAGATGATTCCGCTACCATCAAAGTTCCTGGTTACATGAGAGGGATTGCGACATCCAAGTTGAATGGTTCCGGTACACTGACCATTCAAAGATTAAATGGGTATAACAACGACCCAGGTCTCTTTAGTCAATCAACCTTCGCCATTGATGGAGTTGATGATAATGAAACCAATCGGTTTACGGGAGAAATCGTCGTCAATAGTCCAAACGACGGAACTAAATATACTTATTTGTCGCTTAATCATCAACTTGCGGCACAAAAAGCCAAGATATCATTGCAAGGTACGTTTTCCGGCCTTTTCCTTGGGGCGGATAATGTTATTGTCACCGGTTTGGAATCGCCACAGGCAACAGCCAGAATTGAAGTTCTCCCTAATTTAACGAACGAAACTCCCTATACTCTGACCGTCAAGGGAATTGCCAATTACGCCGGAAAAATAGGCGGAAACCTCAGTCTAGACCTTGCCGGAGGAGTGGAGCATGTTCTGTCGGGAGATTTGAGCGCTTTCACCGGAACGATTACTGTTGCCGACAATACCGCCTCCAATTTGACCCTTTCGGGAAGTTCTTCCGCTGATGGAGTCAATCTGTCCATGAGCCAGGGGAATTTAACGACGGGAGTGAAAGTGAATTTGCTCTCGGCCGATTCATCATCTTTGACTCTATCTCTGACTGCCGGAGGGCAAATTGTTGTCACGGGAACTGCATCGGCATTCGCTTCGACGACGGTAACGGGTGCTGGAATGATCGGCATGGATTTGAATTCCTCGGCGGGAACTCTTGATTTGGGGAATTTTAGCATCGGAACGACAGGTGATTTTCTGCGGATCGATCTGTCCAATACCGATGATCTCAGTCAGTTTTCCCTGACTGCTACGGGGACGTCTTTGGATGTTCTTCGAGGTTCCTTGACGGTATCCGCCGGCAACAAGTTGTATACGGCAAGCGGTTATACAGGGAATAATGTCTCCTTCTCCGAAATTGACCTTTTGGTGAATGAGAGTGAGTCCGGTGCCGACAAATACTATTACCGCAATGGAGGTTCCGTTACCCTGTCCCAGTCGGAATATTCGATGAATTCCCTTCTGATCAACGGTGATGCCGATGAGGCGACGACGGATGAAATCATCCTGAACGGAGCGGCTCTTTCTGCGGATTCTCTGACTTTTACCTCTTCCGACGCTTATGCAATCAATGATGGTGAGACTGCCGGTAGTCTCGAAGCGGGACAGCTTTCCCTTCTTGGGGCGGGAACACTGACGTTGAATACGGCGTCTACGATAGGGAGTATTACGGGATCCGGTTCACTCGTTGTATCCAAAAATACGATCATTCAGTCGGGGACGACAACATTGGCGAGTCTGAACTTTAATGGTACGACGTTGACTTTAGGGAATGGTAATGATGAAAAAGCTGAAATCATTGCAGAGAAAGGATTCAACCAAACGGCAAATACCAATTTGGTTCTGAAGAATGGTTCTTCCCTGACGCTGGAAAACCTGAACTTAAGAGGCAATGAGACTTCCTTTACTTTAGGAGATGATAGCGGAAGCACAGGTGTTCTAAATACCATCAGGTTTCTCGGTGGTGATGGGAGTTCCACGAACACAACCATGAATATCAAGCCCGGCAACGTGTTCAATATCACTGGCACTAGCGACGGAACAAGTGGAACAGGGGCTCTTATCGTAGGACACTGGGGCAGGCCTTCCGTTATTAACTTATCGGGGGTAATGAATGTTCTGTCGGCTCATTTCAGCGGGGTTACCGCAACAAAAGACCAGGCAAAGCTCAACGTTAACGAAGGTGGCATTCTGAATATTAAAGGCTTGTATCTGGCATACAAAAGAGACTCAGGAGCGGGAGTATCCGTCATCCTCAACGAAGGCGGCACAATCAATATCGGTGGAGATGGTATTAAAACGGACAATGATGCCAATTTCACATTGAATCTCAATGGAGGAACACTGGGTATTCTGAATACCGTGGATTCCTGGACAGGAGTCAAGGCAATGACTATCGGAGGTTCCGTCACGCTTAATACGGACAAATATACACCGGACACAACAGCCCAAGGTTCCGATTACGACGGTTATCTGGGAGGGGTGGGGACGATTACGATCAGCGGCGGCCTGACGGGCGTTGCCGGTACGGCTAACTTGACGATTGCGGGGAAAGGGGAAGTGATCCTGACCGGTGCCAACGGTAATTATCAAGGAGGTATCACTATTGAATCGGGAGCGACCTTGACGGCTACGGGCGACAATAACAAGACCCTCGGCGGAGACAATGCCGTCGTGACTCTTCAGGACGGAAGCAAGCTTGTGTTCGGCGGTACGACCATGAATGCTGATTTTGCCTTTAAAGGCAATATTGTCGGAAACGGATTGGGGACGATCGAGTCCAGTACGACACTGAAACTTGTCGATACGGACATTGACGTGGAAACGGTCAATGTTCTGTCCGGTACATTAACCTGGCAGAATACGACGAATGATCATGCTTCCATGCCTTTGGATACGGTGTTTAGACTGGGTGAACGAGCGGTTGTTTCTTCCGGTGCTACTCTTGTGATCACTCTTCCGGATGAAGCAGGTGGAGATAATCGTCTGAATAACATTGATACAGCCTTTACCCTTCAGGAAGGAGGCACCATGACGATGGGTGCCGCCAACAATAGGATCAATCGCGGATTGACGATTGAGCAGACGGCTGAGGAAGGGGATCAGGCGAAGATCAACTTGAATAACTGGGGCAAGCCTCTGATTCTTTCCCAATTGAATGGTGCCGGAAATCTTCTTGTCGAACGGCAAGCAGGCGCTTCGGATAGCTCTCCTAATGATCAAAATAGATTGGAAATCAACGGTGCCGATGCTATTGAAAGCAATCGTTTTACGGGAACAATTCACCTGAGTAATGGGGATGGAGGAGTTACGGGAGGCAATATTCATAAAGTACTTTATCTTGTTTTGGGTCATGAATTTGCAGCTCAAAATGCTGTGATTTCTCTCGATCATGATGGCACCAGGCTTGCCCTGGGTGTTGCCGAAACGACCATTGCCGGTTTGACTTCGGCATTTAATTCCGGGATCGTGAACAAATCGGGATTGGATTCCGCCTCATTGATTGTCCATTACAATGGAACGGATAACATGACCTATGCCGGCAGTATTGAGGCAGGTGTGAATTTGGTCAAAACGGGAACGGGGACCCAGATCTTTGATGGCGATTTGACCGCGTTCAACGGTACCTTCACGGCGCAGGACGGACAGCTGACGGTAAATGGCAAAGCGGTTGCCGGAGCAGAAGAAGGGACGACTCTTCCCGTGGTGGGTTCGGGTACCCGGTTCAATCTTGACGGCGGCAAATTGAGTTTCCCGTCGTTGATCGCCGGTTCCACCTTGACGACGACATCGGCCTCCAATGGCTCGTTGACGGGGACGTTGTCATTGGACGGCGGCAGCATCGTCGTCCTGGATGATACGGACACGCTGCAATATGCCGTTTCGGACGGCGGCAGCATCACTCTTGGATCAGGTGTTGTCTTCGATATTTCCGCATTGGCTTCCCGAGGCTCCGGGAGCTATACCTACAATATGTTCACGCTGACCGGTGGGTTGGATAAGTCCAGGATTTCCATCACCGGGATGTCGATCGACGAGGATTCCCGCGACAAAATCGACTATCGTCTGGGAGCCGACAATCTGCTCCAGCTCGTTTACGACAAGACAGACGTCACGCTGACATGGGCCGGGGATTCCGACGGCAATACGTGGCAGACAAAGGGCGGCCTGACTCCCTGGATCGCCGAAGGAAGCGACGACAATCAGTTCTACAGCAACGACAAAGTCGTCTTTACCGATACTGCCGCCGAGAAAACGGTATTGATCAAGGGAACGGTCAAGCCCCGTTCCATGGAAGTGACGGGAGGGGACTATACCTTCAATGCCGAAACGGACGGGACCATTTCCGGGAGCGGTTCCCTGTCGCTGAAAGGCGGAAGCCTGACAATGAACCTGGTCAATGCCGGATGGGACGGTGAGATCAGCGTAACCGGCAGCGAACTGAAGTTCATCAACGGTGCCCTGGGAACAGGAAAAATTACCTTGAACGAAGGAGCGACGTTGACCTGGCTGACCGGCAATGCGCAGGATGTGTCGTCCCGCCTCACATGGAGTGATGATTCCCACGTTTCACTCAACGTTGCCGGTTCCGATGACAACGTCCTATTCGGAACATCTGTTGCCAACAAGGGCCATGTGACAAAACTCGGCGACGGTAAATTAACATTGAACGGAGCAGGACGCATCTCCGGTTCCCTGACGATCGGCACCCAAACCGTATCCGGCGGAACTGTCTCGATTACAGGCGGCGGAAACAACGGTGCCGCTGCGGTCAAGGGCGGCATTGACGTAGTCAACGGTATTCTCTCCCTTGATGCGGGAGACCTCACCGGCTACGGAGACGATGCCGCAAGCAGAATATCAAGCCTGGCTGTCAGGGAAAACGGCGAAATCAAGCTGACGACCTCAAACAACCAGACATTGAAAGACCTTGCCATCACCCTGCAGGGTGGGACAATTTCCGGCGTTGACGGTTCCCGTATTGACTTCTACGGTACGACGACGGGATTGGAAACCCTGGCATCCGACAAGGAATCCGTCATTTCGACGCAAGTCACGCTTCGCCAAAATGACAACGTCTTCAAGGTTGCAGATGGCGCCGCCGCCAATGACCTGCTTGTTTCCGGTGATTTCATTATGGCCGGTCAGGAAGCTGTCACCCGTACCCTGATCAAGCAGGGAGCCGGCACGATGAACATTGCCGGGAAGTACTCCATCGACAAAACGATTGAGATTCATGAAGGCAGATTGATTCTGAGCAATGCCGATGCAACGTTGAATGCCACCGGTATCTCCATTGCGGAAAACGCCACACTCGTTTTCGACACGATCAAGGAAACGGGGTATCTGTACGGGAACACACTCTCCGGCTACGACGGAGGAAGCGGAACGGTCGAAGTCGCAGAGAACCGCAAACTGACCCTGTCGGGCAACAACGCCGACTTCAACGGCAAACTGCTTGTTGGTGCCGGAGCTTCGCTGACCCTCCAAGGCAACATGAATGCCTCCGATCTGTCCGGCAATGGCTCCTTCTCCGTCACGGGAGGCGATGTGACCATTTCTGGCGCTAACACCGGAGATTCCGCCTTTACCGGCGCCGTCTCGGTCTCGGGCGGCACGCTGCGCGCCGGGTCGAACACGGCCCTGGGGAACAGCGACATTGACGTGTCGGGCACCGGCGCCTTGGACGTCAACGGAAAAACCCTCGCCAACAAAGTCTTCCTCACAGGCGGTTCCCTGG